>JBDHSR010000464.1:0-2836 GCA_039808305.1 Gemmobacter sp.
TTCAACCCGCGCCCGGTCTCATTCCGGTTCGGCCAGCCGTGCCGCCCACATCGCCTGGAAGGCCGGGCGCGCCTGGCAGCGGGACAGCCAGGCGGACAGCGCCGGATGGGCGGCCATCAGCCCGGCATGGCCCTGCGCGTAGCGGACGCATTCGGCCACCATCAGGTCGGCCACGCCGAAGCGGTCGTCCATCAGCCAGTCGCGCCCGGCGAGATGCGCCTCCAGCCGGGCGAAGCCGCGCGTGAGGCGCTCCGCCTCGGCCGCGGTCACCGCCGGGTCGCGCGATTGCAGGATGGCCAGCGCATGCGGCTCCACCGAGGTCGCGGCGAAAAGCGCCCAGTTCTCGCAAAGCGCCGCCTCGGCCGGCGTCGCGGGGCCGAGCGCGCCGCCATGGGCGCGGGCGAGATGCAGGCAGATCGCCAGGCTCTCGGTCAGCACCAGATCGCCCTCCACCCAGGCCGGGATCTGGCCGAGCGGGTTCACCGCCAGGAACTCCGGCGAGCGGGTGTTGAGCGGCGCCCCCGCCGCCGCCGGATCGGCCAGCCGATAGGCCTGGATCACCGGCACATGGGCGAAGCCCAGCCCGATCTCGCCCAGCAGCCAGAGCGGGCGCGACGCGCGCGAACGGTAACAGCCATAAAGCGTCGGCATGGGGTCTCCTCCGGGTGACAAGGCGTTGCGCCCAGAACGCGCCGGTTTCCCGGCCGGCGCAAGGAAAACCTTGCCGCAACGCCGGCCTTGCGTCAGGTTCCGGCCATGAGCGAACAGAAATCCCCGCCGGAGTCGGCCCGCCTCGCGGAGCGCGACCAGAAAGCCGAGATCGTCGACCGGCTCTACGAGGTCGCGCTCGACCCGATCCGGCTGGCCGATCTGCTGGAGGTCTGGGAGGAGCGGGTCTCGCAACTGCGCATGGGGCCGGTGGGCAGCCCCGTCCAGCTCGAAGACCCGGAGATCGACGCCCATGTCAGCCGGGCGCGGGTGTTCCTCGACCGTTACGAGGCCACGCGGGAGGAGGGCGGCTACCGGCTGCTGCTCGACGAGATTCCGCGCTCGGCGGCCTTCGTCAGCGATGGCGGCAGCGCCATCGCCGCCTGCAACCACGCCGCGACGCGGGCCTTCGGGCTGGGCGAGGGCAGCCCGATCGCCGCGCTGCCCTTCGACATCGAGGATGTCGACACGCTCCGGGGGGTGATCCGCAAGGTGGTCTCGGGCCTCGGCGAGAAGGTGGCGACGCTGCGCATCCGCTCGGCCGTCACCGGCAGCCCGGTGATCCTGCGCGTCAGCCGGGTCGAGGCCGAGGCGCCGCGCCCGCTGGCGCTGGTGATCTCCACCGAACTGTTCTGGCCCGAGGATTTCAGCCAGACCGTGCAGGAGGCCTTCGGCCTGACCGGCGCCGAGGTGGAGATCGTGCGCGGCATCACCCTCGGCCTGCCGCTGAAGGACATCGCCGAGCAGCGCGGCCGCTCCATCGAGACGGTGCGCACGCAACTGCGCTCCATCCTCGCCAAGACCGAGACGCACAGCCAGTCGGAACTGGTGCGCGTGGTGCTGGGGCTGATGGATGTGGCGATGATCCCGACGGCGGGGGTGGAGCCGATCCCCTCGGCCGGGGCGCTGGAGCCGGTGGAGCTGCGCCAGATGCGCGGCCCCGGCGGGCGGCGGCTCGACTGGATCGAGTTCGGCGATCCGAAGGGGGCGCCGCTGCTATACATGCATCTCGATTACGGGCTGATCCGCTGGCCGGCCGAGGCCGAGCGGCAGGCGCGGCGGATGGGTATCCGCGTCGTCGTGCCGGTGCGGGCGGGCTATGGCCGCAGCGAGCTGCATCCGCGCGGCGCCGACCACCTGGCCGGCTGCGCCGAGGATTACGCGGCGGTGCTGGCGCATCTGGGGGTGGCGCGGGCGGCGGTGCTGGCGCTCGGCGCCGATCTGCGCTTCGCCATCGCGCTGGCCAATCTGCGCCCCGGCCTCGTCACCGGCATCCTCGGCTGCGCGGCGCAACTGCCGCTGCGCACCGCCGTGCAATACGAGCGGATGGACAAGTGGCAGCGCTTCATCCTGGCCAATGCCCGCTACGCGCCGAAGGTGCTGCCTTTCCTCGTGCAGGCGGGGTTCAGCCTCGCCCGCAAGCTCGGCAAGGAGAAGTTCTTCGCGCAGGTCAATGGCGGCTCGCCCGCCGATATGGAGACCTTCGCCCGCCCCGATGTGCGCGAGGCCATGCTGGCCGGATCCGAGGTCTGCCTCGGCGCGAAGCTTTCGGCGCACGAGGCCTTCACCCGCGAATGCATCGGCTCCGAGCGCGACTGGTCGGCGCAGATCCATGCCTGCAAGGCGCCGGTGCTGCTGCTCCAGGGCGATCAGGATCCGCAGACCCCGGTGCAGACCATCCGCGAGCTGATGGCGGATTACCCCGCGCTCCGGGTGGAGTTCGTGCCGCAGACCGGGCAGCTGCTGTTCTTCAAGGAATGGCCGATGGTGCTGCGGCGGCTGGCGGAGTTCCTGCCGCGCTGAGGCGGTTTACCCCAAACGCGGTATGACACGGATCGGCCCGCCGGCTATGGTCCGGGGCATGACGTAGGCATTTCCATCCGATCCACTTCATGACGTTCGCATAGGGCAAACAGAAAGGGCGGCGGCACTGGGGGCCGCCGCCCTTTGCCGTCCGGTCCGCCCCCATGCCCGCCGGCGCCGGCGCTGTGCCCGCCATGCAACGCCGCCGGAATCCTGCGCCAGATTGACGCGGATCAATGTGCCGCCTTGCCGCGATCCCCATCTTCCGCCGCGTATACGTGATTTGGGAGATGCCGCATGGAAGACACCGCACCGATCATCGCCG
>JBDHSR010000465.1:0-2827 GCA_039808305.1 Gemmobacter sp.
CTCGTCGCCGCGCGCCAGCGTCAGCGCGACCATCACCACCCGGTCCTCGTAGCGTTCCAGATAGCGTTGCCCGTCCCGGGTCTTCAGCGTGTAGCTGGTGTAATATTTGAACGCGCCGAGGAAGGTGGGGAAGCGGAACTTCCGCGCATAGGCCTCGTCCCAGATCCGGCGCTGGAAGTTGCGGGAATACTGGTCCAGCACGGCGGGTTCGTAATAGCCCTCGTCGACCAGATAACGCAGCTTCTCGTCCAGATTGTGGAAGAACACCGTGTTCTGGTTGACATGTTGCAGGAAATACTGCCGCGCCGCCATGCGGTCGGCCTCGAACCGGATGCGGCCCTCGCTGTCATAGAGGTTCAGCATCGCGTTCAGCGCATGGTAATCCAGCGCCGGTTTCACGGCATCGAGCATTCCGCCTCCCAGAATTTCACAAGTCCCGCGCGGATGCGGGCGATGTCGGTCTCGGTTCCGGCCAGCTCGAAACGATAGAGCACCGGAACATTGCATTTCGCGGCGATCACCGTTCCGGCGCTGGCGAAGAGCGTGCCGAAATTGCGGTTGCCGCTGGCGATGACGCCGCGCAGCAGGGCGCGGCGGTCGGGGTCGTTCAGGAAGCGGATCACCGGCTTCGCCACCGCGCCGCGCCCTTGCCCGTCGGCATAGCTGGGGCAGATCAGCACGAAGGGCCTGACCGGCACGGGCATCGGCTCGTCCGGCGGGATCGGGATGCGCAGGGCGGGCAGGCCGAGCTTCGCGACGAGGCGCGCCGTATTGCCGGAGGCCGATGAATAATAGACCAGCCCCGGCATGGCCGCCTCAGGCCAGACGGCCGATCATGTCGGGGCGGAAGCCCGCCCAATGCGCCTCGCCGGCCACCACGACGGGGGCCTGCCGATAGCCCATGGCCACCACCTTTTCCATCGCCGTCGCGTCCTCGGTCAGGTCGATCACGCTGTAGGAGATCCCCCTGGCGTCCAGCGCGCGGGTCGTCGCGGTGCATTGCACGCAGGCGGGTTTGGAATAGACGGTGATGGTCATTGCCCGATGTCCCTTTTCTTCTCTGGCGACAGGGACGACAGCGCGGTCCGCGCAAGCGCAGACATCACACACCGCCGCGCCCGCCGCACGGTTTGCTCCTTCGTGTCATGGCCGGTCTCCTGGCTCGCGGGTCGTGGCTTCACCGGCCTTCCCGGGGTTGGCCCCCAGTGGTGTTCCGGCTTCGCTCACCGCTCACAGTTGCGGGGGCAGCGCCGGGCTTTCACCGGCTTCCCATATGCCCCCCGAGTCGCCCCGGGGTAACCATGACCGCCTCAGTTAGCCCCCAACCGGGGGCCCGGTCAATCGACATATAAGTGCGCTGACGCGCAGAGACGCAAAATCTTGTGGATCACGCCGCCTCGGCCCTGTCCCGGTTGGCGGGCGTGTAATTGAGGATCGGGGCCAGCCAACGCTCGGCCTCGGCCAGATCCATGCCCTTGCGGCGGGCGTAATCCTCGACCTGATCGCGCTCCACCTTCGCCACGCCGAAGTAATAGCTGTCGGGATGGCCGATATAGAGGCCCGACACCGAAGAGCCCGGCCACATCGCCATGCTTTCGGTCAGCCGCACCCCGGTCGCCGCCTCGGCATCCAGCAGGCGGAACAGGGTCAGCTTCTCGGTATGGTCGGGCTGGGCCGGATAGCCGGGGGCGGGGCGGATGCCGGCATAGGGCTCGCCGATCAGCTCCTGCGGAGTGAAGGTTTCCTGCGCGCCATAGCCCCAGAACTCTTTCCGCACCCGTTCGTGCAGCATCTCGGCCATCGCCTCGGCGATGCGGTCGGCCAGCGCCTTGACCATGATCGCGGCGTAATCGTCGTTGGCGCGTTCATAGCGTGCGGCGATCTCGGATTCCTCCGGCCCGGCGGTCACCACGAAACCGCCGACCCAATCGGGCTGGCCCTCGGGCGCCACGAAATCCGCGAGCGCGAGGTTGGGGCGGCCGTCGCGCTTGGCGGTCTGCTGGCGCAGCGTGTGCAGCATCGCCAGCGTTTCGGCCCGGTCCTCGCCGGTGAACAGGCGGATGTCGTCGCCCGCCCGGTTGGCGGGCCAGAAGCCGACCACCGCGCGCGGGCGGAACCAGCCTTCGGCGATGATGCGCTCCAGCATCTCCTGCGCCTCGGCATAGAGGGTGCGGGCGGCCTCGCCCTGCTTTTCATCGTCGAGGATGCGGGGGAACACCCCCTTCAGCTCCCATGTCTGGAAGAACGGGGTCCAGTCGATATAGCGGGCGATCTCGGCCAGATCCCAATCCGCGACCACCCGCGCACCGGTGAAGCGCGGCGCGGTGGCGCCGTAGGCGGCCCAGTCGATCTTCATCGCATTGGCCCGCGCGGCGGCCAGCGGCAGGCGCCGTTTCGCCAGCTCGGCCCGCTCGTGGCGTTCGGCCACCTCGACATATTCGGCGCGGACCGCTTCGATATAGCCCGCCTTCTGGGTCGGGCTGAGCAACTGGCTCACCACCCCCACCGCGCGGCTGGCGTCCAGCACATAGACCGCCTGCCCCTTGGTATAGCGCGGCGCGATCTTCACCGCCGTATGCACCTTGGACGTGGTGGCCCCGCCGATCAGCAGCGGGATGTCGAAGCCCTCGCGCTCCATCTCCGCCGCCATATGGACCATTTCGTCGAGGCTGGGCGTGATGAGGCCCGACAGCCCGATCACATCCACCTGCTCCGCCCGCGCCACTTCGAGGATCTTCTGCGGCGGCACCATCACGCCGAGGTCGATGATCTCGTAATTGTTGCAGGCCAGCACGACGCCGACGATGTTCTTGCCGATGTCGTGCAC
>JBDHSR010000466.1:0-2816 GCA_039808305.1 Gemmobacter sp.
AGCTTGCCCTTGGCATAGTAATAGCCGATCAGCGGCGAGGTCTTCTTGTAGTATTCCAGCAGCCGGGTCTTGAGGCTGGCCTCGTTGTCGTCCTCGCGCCGGCGCAGATCGTGCGAGCCGCAGACGTCGCACACCCCCTCGGCCTTGGTCGGCCGGGTCTCGTCGTGATAGACCTCGCCGCAATTGCCGCAGGTGTAACGGCCGGTGATGCGGCGCACCAGCGCCATGTCGTCCACGCGCATCTCGATCACGGCGTTGATCTGCTGGCCGCTTTCGGCCATCAGGATCTGCAGCGCGTCGGCCTGGGCCAGCGTGCGCGGGAAGCCGTCGAAGATGAAGCCCTTGCCGCCGCCTTCCATGCGCTCGCGGATCAGGCCGATCACGATGTCGTCGGTGACCAGTTCGCCCCGGTCCATGACGGCGGCGACGCGCTTGCCCATCTCGGTGCCGGACTGGCGCGCCTCGCGCAGCATGTCCCCGGTCGAGAGCTGGACCATGCCATGCTCCTCGACCAGCTTGCGGGCCTGGGTTCCCTTGCCCGCGCCCGGCGGGCCAAGAAGGATGATGTTCACGGTCATGTCGCGCGGTCCCTATTGCTGCGGGTGCCGTCAGCGCCTCGCTGGGCCCGTCCGGCTTTTCTTGGCTTTGCCCGGTTTGCGGCGGCCGCGCAACTGCGAATTCTCGATCAGGTCCTCGTATTGGTGGGCGAGGAGGTGACTCTGGACCTGGTTGATGGTGTCCATGGTCACCGAGACCACGATCAGCAGCGAGGTGCCGCCGAAGGTGACCGGGATCGCCAGCCGGCCGCGCACGAATTCCGGCAGCAGGCAGACGAAGGTCAGATAGGCCGAGCCCAGAACCAGCACCCGCCGCAGGACATAGTTCAGATAGTCCTCGGTGCGCTTGCCGGGCCGGATGCCGGGCACGAAGCCGCCCTGGTTCTTCAGGTTGTCGGCGACGTCATCGACCTTGAAGGCCACGTTCTCGGTGTAGAAATAGGTGAAGAACACCAGCAGCAGCGCCATCAGCGCCAGATAGAGCGGCTGGCCCGGCCCCAGATAGGCCTGGATGGTGGACAGGATCGGCCCGGTGCTGTCGCCGCGGAAGGTCGAGACCGTCGCCGGCATCAGCAGCAGCGAGCTGGCGAAGATCGGCGGAATGACCCCGGCCGGGTTGACCTTCATCGGCAGGTGGCTGGACTGGCCGTCATAGATCTTCATGCCGACCTGGCGGCGCGGATACTGGATGCGGATCTTGCGCAGCGCGCGTTCCATGAACACGACGAAGACCAGCACCGCCACGACCATGACGAAGGCCGCCAGATAGACCGCCGGCGACACCGCGCTGACCCGCCCCTGGCTGAGGAAGGCCACCAGTTGCTGGGGCAGTTCGGCGATGATGCCGATGAAGATGATCAGCGAGATGCCGTTGCCGATGCCGCGGGCGGTGATCTGCTCGCCCAGCCACATCAGGAACATGGTGCCGCCGACCAGGGTGATGACGACGCTGGCCTGGAAGAACAGGCCGGGATTGTGGGCCATGTCGCTGGCCTCGATCCCGCGCGCCAGGCCATAGGCCTGCACCAGCGCCAGGATCACGGTGCCATAGCGGGTGTATTGGTTGATCTTCTTGCGGCCCTGCTCGCCCTGCTTCTTCAGCGCCTCGAGGCTGGGGACCATCGCCGTCAGCAACTGCACGATGATCGAGGCCGAGATGTAGGGCATGATCCCCAGCGCCAGCACGCCCATGCGCGCCAGCGCGCCGCCGGTGAACATGGTCAGCATGCCGCCGAGGCCGCCTTGCGCGTTCTCCATGAAACTGCGCAGGGCGGCGCCGTCGATGCCGGGCACGGGGATGTAGGTTCCCAGGCGATAGATGCACAGCAGGCCGATGGTGAACCAGATCCGCTGCCGCAGCTCGGTCGCCTTGGCAAAGGTGCCCCAGCTGAGATTCGCGGCCATCTGTTCTGCGGCTGACGCCATTTTCTGCCTCTTTTTCATGGCCACGCCGCCGAACGGCTTCCCGTCGGCGGCGCTTGGAAAACTCGTATCGCTATCTAGGCCGCGGCGCGGCGGCCTTCAACAGCTTATTCGGCGGCGCCTTCGGTTTTCGGCGCGGCCAGTTCCAGCGTGCCGCCGGCCTTGGCCACCGCCTCGCGCGCGGCGGTCGAGGCGCCCGTCACCGCCAGCTTCACCGCCGCCTTCAGCTCGCCCTTGGCCAGCAGGCGCACGCCGTCCAGCTTGCGCCGCACGAGGCCCGAGGCCACCAGCGCGTCCTCGTTCAGCAGCGCCGAGACGTCCAGCTTGCCGGCGTCGATGAAGGCCTGCAGCTGGCCGAGGTTGATGACCGCATAGCTTTTCGCGTTGGGCTTGTTGAAGCCGCGCTTGGGCAGACGGCGGTAGAGCGGCATCTGCCCGCCCTCGTAGCCGTTCAGCGCCACGCCCGAACGCGAGGTCTGGCCCTTGATGCCGCGGCCGGCGGTCTTGCCCTTGCCCGAGCCGGGGCCGCGCGCCACGCGCTTCTTCTTGCGGGTCGCGCCTTCGTTGTCGCGGATTTCGTGCAGTTTCATGTCGCTTCTCCTTTGCCGGACACACCCCGCGAAGCGAAGGGGGGTGGACACGGGTTTCCTGTTCATGCCCGGTGCATAGGCACGGTGCGCTTGGCCTTTATAGCATGCACCCACTTTCAACAAGCCCCCTGCGGGGCTCTGTTGCACAAATCACGTGAGGGATTCATCTTGTGAATCCAGCGTGGTAGCTGGAAGGCATGAGCAGACCGACACCCCCGACCTACAAGACCAGGAACTGGCCGGCCTA
>JBDHSR010000467.1:0-2807 GCA_039808305.1 Gemmobacter sp.
TGGATCGAAACGGCGTTGCGCGCCGCGTCCAGCGCCCGGATGTCCGTCGCTCCCATGCGGGAGCGTGGGTCGAAACCCTCCGAGCCATGCGGCCCGGCTCAGGATCAGGAGTCGCTCCCAAGCGGCGGGATCGGCCGGGCGTCTTGAAGCGCAGGCCGCACCCGCCGGGGTGTCCTCGCGCGGTCGAAGCCCGGACGATCCAGAGGGGGCGGCTGGTCTGTCGGCGGCCATGGCTCCCGCCCGTGGTCTGGCATCCGAGGGACCGCGTGGGAGCGCGGCTGGCGGTCACCGGGGCGTGTGCGGTCGGGGGCAAGCCCCCCGGTCGCACGGGGTGTCGAAGGCGAGGCGATGCGCGGGCGGGTGGCCTGACATCGGCCGCCCCCTAAAGCCGCCCGATCCGCTCGACCAGCAGCGCGTAAAACCCCTCGGCATCCAGATCGCCGATGAAGAGCGCGTTGGGCGGCCGGTCGGTCACCCCCCACCAGTCGGCCACGGTCATGCCGAGGGTCAGCTCCGATCCGGTCTCGATCTCGACATTGACATGGCGGCCGGTGAAGAGCTCGGGCCGGATCAGCCAGGCGATGACGCAGGGATCGTGCAGCGGCGCGCCTTCGGATCCGTATTTCTGCATGTCGAAGCGTTCGAAGAAATCGGTCCATTCCGCCACCATCCGCCCCGGCTCGGTGCCGAGCGCGCGGAACGCCTCGACCCGGGCGCGGGTGGTCAGCGCCTTGTGCGTCACGTCGAGCGGCAGGACGGTGAGCGGGACGCCGGCGCGGAACACGATCCCGGCCGCCTCGGGATCGACATGGATGTTGAACTCCGCCGCCGGGGTGATGTTGCCGACCTCGAAATAGGCGCCGCCCATCAGCACGATCTGGCGCACGCGCGCGACGATGTCGGGGGCGCGCAGGAAGGCGGTGGCGATATTGGTGAGCGGCCCGAGCGCGCAGAGCGTCACCGCATGCGCCGGCATCCGCCGCAGCGTGTCGATGATGAAATCGACGGCGTGGCCCTCTTGCAGCGGCATGACGGGATCGGCCAGGCGCGGGCCGTCGAGCCCGGTCTTGCCATGGACATGCTCGGCGGTGACCAGTCTGCGCTTCAGCGGCGCCTCGCAGCCGGCGAAGACCGGGATGTCGGGGCGGCCCGCCAGTTCGCAGATGATTCGCGCGTTCTTCTGGGTCAGCGACAGCGGCACATTGCCGGCGACGGCGGTGAGGCCCAGCACCTCGACATCCTCGGGGCTGGCCAGCGCCAGCAGGATGGCGACCGCGTCGTCCTGCCCCGGATCGGTGTCGATGATGATCTTGTGGGGCGGATGGGGCATTCCATGTTCCTTCGCATGTCCGGGCTGCGGCAATCCGATGATTGCCGCGAAAGCCTGCTGGAGTAGCGAACTCTCGCGACAGATACATGTCGCAAATTTTCAAGTTTTGGTGATGGGGCCAGTCCTGGACGGGGAAGGCCCGGCGATCCGCGGCAAAGGGGTGCGGTTCGTCTCCCGGGCGGCGGTCTTGACGATGGGCGGACCGGCTCCGATGGATAAGGGGCGCGGCGCAAGGCAGGCCCCCTCGGGTCGGGCGGAGCGGGAAAACCCCGCGCCATTCGGGGGAAGGGCCCCGGCGGGGCCCTTCCGGCGGCGGGATCAGCCGTCGAAGTCGATGGTCTCCATGATCTTCAGCGCCTCGGCGCGATGGCCCGCGATCTCGGACAGCGGCAGCGCGTCGGGAGTGAAGCTGCCCCAGCCCGCCACCAGTTCCGAGGTCGGGATGCCGGGTTCCACCGGGAATTCGTGGTTGGTCTCGGCGTAGATCTTCTGCGCGTTGTCCGAGGACAGCCATTCCATCAGCTTCAGCGCCGAGTCGCGGTTCGGGGCGGATTTCGTCATCGCCACGCCGGAGATGTTCATATGGGTGCCGCCGCCCTCGAAGACCGGGAAGACGATGCGCACCGACTCCGCCCAGGCCTTCTGTTCCGGGTCGTTCACCATCTGGCCCATGTAATAGGTGTTGCCGAGGCTGATGTCGCATTCGCCGGCCCAGATCGCCTTGACCTGATCGCGGTCGCCGCCCTCGGGCTTGCGGGCGAGATTGGCCTTCAGCCCCTCGGCCCAGGCCTGCGCCGCGTCAGGGCCGTGATGGGCGATATAGGCCGAGAGCAGCGCCACGTTGTAGTCGTTGGTGCCGGAGCGGGTGCAGATCCGGCCGCGCCATTTCTCCGAGGCCAGATCCTCGTAGCTGGTCACCTCGCCGTCCTGCACGCGGTCCTTCGCGGCATAGACGATGCGGGCGCGGCTGGTCAGGCCGAACCACATGTCGTCCTTGTCGCGGAAGGCTTCGGGGATATTGGTCTCCAGCACCTCGGATTGCACCGGCTGGATGACGCCGGCCTCGACCACCTGGGTCAGGCGCGCGATGTCGACGGTCAGCACCAGATCGGCGGGCGAGCGGTCGCCCTCGGCCAGCAGGCGCTCGGCCATGCCCTTGTCGACGAAGGCGACATTGGTGGCGATGCCGGTCTCGGCGGTGAAGGCGTCGAGCAGGGGCTGGATCAGCTCCGGCTGGCGGTGGGAATAGATGTTCACTTCCTGGGCCAGCGTGGGCAGGGCCGAGGTGGCGAAAAGAGCGGCGAGAATCGCGGATTTCATGTTCTGTCCTCTTTCGTCGGTGGAGGCGCCATAAGGCCCGGCTTTGCCCTCGGGGTCAATGGTCGAGTGAATGTGTCGGGATTTCGGGCGAGCGGCGGATGGGGCGCGTCGAGGCTGTCTGTAAAGAGCTGCCGGGATTTGAGGCGGCAGGGGAGGA
>JBDHSR010000468.1:0-2796 GCA_039808305.1 Gemmobacter sp.
CTCGGAGAAGACGACATCATCCGGTACCAGGACGTATACGCCAGAGGACAAGGCCCAAAGGGCTGATACACGGGGTCAGCACAGGCCGAGTTCGCGGGCCTTCATGGCCGCCCCGGTCCGGTTGGCGACGCCGAGCTTCTTGCAGAGCGCGCGCATGTGCATCTTCACCCGCACCTCGGTCAGGTCGATGCGCCGCGCGATCTCCTTGTTCGACAGCCCTTCGGTGACATAGCGCAGCACCTCGACCTCCTTGCCGTTCAGGCCGGCGGGTTCGGCCCCGGCGCGCTGCATGTGCGGCAGGGTGCCGAGCATCGAGGCGGGCAGGTAGATCTCGCCCAGCGAGACCATGTTCAGCGCGTTCAGGAAGGCGGCGAGCCGCATGCTTTTGGGAATGAAGCCCCGCGCCCCCTTCGTCAGCGCCTGAAGCACGAGGTCGCGCGGCGCGCTGCCCGAGAACAGCACCACCGCCCCGATGCCGGGCAGGCGCGCCATGGCCTCGATGGAGCGGATGCCCTCCATGTCCGGCATGTTGAGGTCGAGCAGCACGATGTCCACGGCGCCGTCGCGCCGGACGATCTCCTGCGCGGCGGCGAGCGTGTCGGCCACCATCACCTCATGCCCGGCGCCGGCGCGCATGATCTGCGCGATGGCATCGCGCACCAATGCGTGATCGTCCGCGATCAGCACGCGCAGCTTCCGTGCTTCGGGGGCGGCGCGGGGGGTGACGGCCTCGCCGAGGGGTTCCGAAAGTCTGACCAGGGTGTTCATCCGTTATACTCCGCCGCGCGCGCGCCCCGCGAAATGCCCGGAGATCCGGAGCGGCGGCGGCCGTTCTTGCCGTTCCGGCTGTCGTTCGTGGCGGCCCGAACGCCTGCCGGTTGCGTCGGGCCGGAAAGCGGGCGGGCCTATCGCACCGGACCGCCGCCCGATCCGGCCCGGACCACCGCCGGGCCGGGCCCGCCGCCCGCGAGCGGCTTGCCGAGCGCGGAGAGGATCGCCAGTTTCAGCGCGGTCTTGCCCTTCGGCGGGTCGATGACGGCGGTATGCCGGTCGCCGGTCGCCGCGTCCGGGCGGGGCGCGCGCAGGACCACCGCCGGCAGATCGGGCTCCAGCCCCCGCAATTCGATGCAGAAGGCCCGCGTCTCGGTATCGCCGAGCCGCGCCGCGTCGATGAGGACATATTCGAAATAGTCGGGATGATCGCCGATCATGCCGAGGGCGAGCGCCGGCTCGTGGCAGGCGATCACGTTGTGGTTCAGCTCCTGCAACCAGGATTGCAGCTTGCGCGTCTCCGCCATGCGCGCGCCGAGGACCAGGGCCGCCCTGCGGCCCTCGCGCGCGGCGGCCAGCCGCGCCGTCGCCTCGGCGAAGAGGCGGTTCTGGAGGCCCTCGGCCGGGGCGCCATGCAGGCCGGCCTCGCGGAGCCCGCCCGGTTCCTGCCGCGGCCGCATGGTCATCAGCCAGCCGCCGGCCAGCACCGCGCAGCTTCCGGCCGCGACATAGGCCAGCACCGCCTGCCAGAATCCCGCCCCGCCGAGCAGCGCCGCCGCCCCGGCCACGAGGGCGGTGGGGATCGCGAGCAGCAACAGCGCGGCCATGACCGAGCCGGAGGTTCCCGCGCGCCGGCCCTGCCGGGCCGCGTCTCCGCCGGCTGCCGGACCGGGCCGCCTTGCCCTGCCGATCAGGGAGTTACCCGAAAAGACGAGCTTCGCTTCAAGCATGGGGCACCAAATCCTGTTCGGAACGCAATTCCGGTTCCTCTGGAACAGAGCCTAGCCGGGCGGCCCGTTCCGTCCAGATCGCCTTTGGACACCGGCTTGGCCATTGGTATGTATCCGCCATGCGAAAGAACGGCGCGTCTTGCGGTCGCATCAGCAGATTCCGCGTTCGCGCGCGGCGATCACCGCCTGCGTCCGGTTATGGACCCGCAATTTGCGGCAGATCGCGGTGACGTGCATCTTCACCGTCGGCAGGGCGATCTTCATGTCGTCGGCGATGATCTTGTTCGGCTGCCCGCGCGCGAGGCGGGCGAGCACCTCGATCTCGCGCTCGCTCAGCAAGGGGGCGGGATCGGCGGTCTTCCGGCTCAGCGTGTCCTGCACGATCTCCATCGGGATATATTGCTCTCCCGACAGAATGAAGCGGATCGCATTGCCGAAGGTGCGGGCCGAGGAGGTTTTCAATATGATGCCCGCCGCGCCGGTGGAAATGATGTCCTGCACCGTCGATTGTTGCAGCGTTCCGGTGATGATGGCCACCGGATCGGGGGTGTTTTCGCGGATCATGCGCTCCAGCCCCTCCAGCCCGCTCATGCCGGGCATGTGGTAATCCAGCAGGATGGCGCTGAAAGGCCCGTTTTCGGCAATCAGCCGCGAGGCGGCATCGAGCGTATTGGCGGTCGAGACCGTAATATTCGCGGTGCGTGTCAGATACATGGAAAACAGATCGAGTATTATTTCGTGATCGTCGACAATAAGAACGTGCGGCGTTTTCAAACTCGCTGGCTCGATCATTGCAAATTCTCTCATCTCGCCCGTTTTTGGATTGCTTCGGCAGGCATACCGCCGGATTGGCGCTTTCCGCGCCGTAAGTCACGAAAGTTGATTAACAAGCGAGTGCCGAAGTGGCGAACCATGAAATAGTATGGGTAAAGCATCCGTTGGTATCGGGAGGGCGGGCGAGTCGGCCCCCGGAAATACATGATTTCAATATACATATTTGATCGCCCATCCGCCGTGTCTTGCGCGGCGCGGCTTTGCGTCGGAAAGGCTGAACCTGCCCGGGCGGAGGGCGGGC
>JBDHSR010000469.1:0-2788 GCA_039808305.1 Gemmobacter sp.
CCTCTAGCGGCGCAGGAACGAGAAGGAGAAGTGGCTGCCCCGGTGATAGTCGATGGCATGGATCACCGGCCGGCCGGCGGGGCTGTAGCAGATCTCGGTGATGAGCAGCGCCGGGCCGAACCCCTCCAGCCCGTGCCGCCGCTCCGCCGCCTCGGGCAGCGGAACGGCCGAGACGGTGGCCGCCGACATGCGCGGCCGCTGGCCCCGCAGGTCGAGGATGGCGAGCAGCGATCCCGACCAGTCGGTGCCGGACAGATCCGGCGGCAGGATGGCGCGCGGCAGGTATTCGATGCTGTAGAGGATCGGCAGCCCGTCGAGGACGCGCAGCTTTTCCAGCCGCAGCACCGCATCGCCTTCGGCCAGCCCCAGCTTGTCGGCCACGACGGCATCGGCCGGCTCCTCCTCCGCCGCCAGCAATCGCGTCACCGTCTCGTAGCCGCATTGCCGGGTCATCGCGGTGACGCTTTCGAAGGCGGTGATCGGCCGGTCCACCCGCACCGCCGAGATCGGCGAGACGAAGCGGCCGCGCCCCTGCTCGGCATGGATCAGCCCGTCCTGCTCCAGCAGCTTCAGCGCCTCGCGCATGGCGGGACGCGAAACGCCGAAGCGCTTGGTGAGCTGCGCCTCGGTCGGCAGCCGGTCGCCCGGCCGCAGCCCCTCGTCGCGGATCAGCTCGGCGATCCGGTCCCTGACCCGGGTCACCACCGTCCGCGTGTCTCGCAGCGCCTCGTCCACCTCGCCCCCGTTCCCGGCCATCCGAAAGGAAGCAATAGCCCGAGCCGGCGGCGTCTGCCAATGCCGGGCTTGCGCCGGACGCGCGGGCGGGGCCTTCTGGACGCAAGGCGACAGCGGGAGGGGGCCGGATGGACAGCGTGGACAGCATCGTGATCGGCGCCGGTGTCGTGGGCCTCGCCATCGCGCGCGAACTGGCGCTGGCCGGGCGCGAGGTGCTGGTGCTCGACCGCGCCGCCCGCTTCGGCGGCGAGACCAGCGCCCGCAATTCCGAGGTGATCCATGCCGGCATCTACTACCCGCCGGGCAGCCTGCGCGCCCGGCTCTGCCTCGAAGGCCGCGACCTGCTTTACGGGTATCTGGAAACGCGCGGCCTGCCGCATCGCCGCTGCGGCAAGCTGATCGTCGCCACCGCGCCCGACCAGATCGCCGCGCTGGAGCGGATCCGCGCCGGGGCGGAAGCCTGCGGGGCGGGCCGCCTCGCGCTGCTCTCCGCCGCCGAGGCGCGGCGGATGGAGCCGGCGCTGGCCTGCGAGGCGGCGCTCTGGTCGCCGCGGACCGGCATCCTCGACAGCCACGCGCTGATGGCCGCGCTGCTCGGCGAGGCCGAGGCGCGGGGCGCGACCTTCGTGCCGCAGACCGAGGCGGTGGCGCTGGCGCCCTGCCCCGGCGGGATCGTGGTGGAAACCGGCGGGGGCTATCGGCTGCGGGCCGGGACGGTGGTGAACGCCGCCGGCCATGGCGCGCCGGCGCTGGCCGGCGCCACCGCCGGGCTGGCCGCCCGCCATGTGCCCCGCGCCTTCTTCGCGCGCGGCACCTATTTCGCCGTGCCCGGCAAAGCCGCCTTCTCGCGCCTGATCTATCCGGTGCCGGAGGCCGGCGGCAGCGGCCTCGGCATCCACCTGACGCTCGACATGGCCGGCGCCATGCGCTTCGGCCCGGATGTGGAATGGATCGACCGGCTGGACTACCGCCTCTCCGCCGCCCGCGCGCCGGACTTCGAACGCGCCATCCGCCGCTATTGGCCCGATCTGCCCCGAAACGCGCTGGCGCCGGTGGGCTGCGGCATCCGGCCGAAGATCCATGGCCCCGGCAGCCCCGCCGCCGATTTCCGCGTCGACGGACCGGAGATCCACGGCATCGCCGGGCTGGTCAACCTCTTCGGCATCGAAAGCCCCGGCCTGACCGCCAGCCTCGCCCTCGCCCGGCTGGTGGCCGGCCGGCTTGCCGCCCGCTGACGGCAAGCGCGACGCCCGGCCGCAGCCTCCGCCGTCTTGACAGGCGGCCCCGTCATGGCCCATGACCCGGCTGCTTCGGTTCCGGCGGGGTCCGCCGGATCAAGAGGGAATCGCGGTGCGCCCCCCAGGGCAATTCCGCAGCTGCCCCCGCAACTGTAAGCGGCGAGCGAAGGCCAGACAGCCACTGGGGCGCAAGCCCATGGGAAGGCGGCCGGAGCGACGACCCGCAAGCCAGGAAACCTGCCGCGGCGATCACCCATTTCCGGCGCGGGGCGCGTCTGGAAAGCGGCTCTCCGCAGCGGTGACAGTCGTCGGTCCGCGGCGGGGCTCCCCCTCGTCCGGCACCATCCTGGAACCCGCAGGCGGCCCGCCTGCCCCGAACGAGGCCCGGACATGTTCCGCACCCAGCTTTCGCCCCTCGCCCTTGCCGCCATCCTGCTGCCCGCCGCCGCCCTTGCGCAGGAGGCCAGCGTCACGCTCGATCCCATCCTGCTTTCGGGCGGCCTCTCGCCGGTCGCCGCCGACGGCTATGCCCGCGCCCATACCGTGCTCACCGCCGAGGAGATCGAGGCGCGCGGCCTGACCACCGTGCAGGACGCCCTGCGCGCGCTGCCGGGGGTTTCGGTCAACAGCGCCGGCGCCTCCTATACCCGCGCCTTCATCCGGGGGGCGGATGCCAGCCATACCCTCATCCTGATCGACGGGGTGGAGGCGGGCGGCGGCTCCGACGAATATATCCTCACCGGGCTGGAGACCGCGAATATCGAGCGGATCGAGGTGCTGCGCGGGCCGCAATCGGTCTATTACGGCTCCAACGC
>JBDHSR010000470.1:0-2781 GCA_039808305.1 Gemmobacter sp.
GACCATTCGGCATAACGCGACGGGAATCGCCGGAAGAATTTCGACGAATCCGCAAGGATCATGCAGTTCTCCGAGCGGCGGATCATGCAGCGATAGACATCCGAGCCTTCCAGCAGCGCGTCGCTCGCCCCCTCGATACCGATGCCGCTGGCGCCGAGGATGCACCAGTCCGCGCTGTAATTCTCCAGGAATTCCACGGTCCGCACCCCGTGCACCGCGCGCTCGCCGGCATGGAACACGCCGGGCGCGATCACGATGGTCAGGCTCGGGTTGCTTTCCAGAGCGGGGATAACCCCCAGGGAATGCACGATAATCGTCATGTCCTTGCAGGCCGCCGCGATCTGGCGCGCCGCATGGACCGTGGTCGCGCCCGAGCCGAGCATGACGCTCTGCGCCTCACCCAGCCGGGCGCAGGCCAGCCGGGCGATCAGCTTGCGCTCCTCGACCAGAAGGTCGTTGCGCTGGTCCACATTGGTCTCCGGCCCCTGCCGCAGCAGGGCGCCGCCATACATCCGGTCGATCAGGCCGAGATCGGTCAATTCGCGGAAATCGCGGCGGATCGTCTCGCGCGTGACGTTCAGCGCGGCCGCGATCTCGCTGATGCGCAGCGTCGGCTGCTCGGCCAGCAGGGCGAGGATCTCCCTGTGCCGCAATGGCTTTTTCTGCATACCCAAGGCTTTCGCGGACCAATGATCCTGACGGAATTGCCCGAAGCCGCCCTGCTTTTCAAGGGTCATGCCGTCCTCCCGCCCGCGCCTGCCGTGGCAAATTGTGGCTTACGCAACATTTGATATTGCTTTTGCAACATATACCGCGTTCCATATCAAGGAGAATCGCGTTGGCTTCCAGCACAGAGGGGTTTTCCGCGTGGATACGAGCGATACCGGCAGCGCGGCGCTGCATGACCATCTGGCCGGCCTGGCCTGCTTCACCGGAAGGCTGCATGTCCGGCCGCTGATCGGTGGGCTTTGCAACACGAATTTCGTCGTGACGGACGATCGCGGCAGCTATGTCGCGCGGTTCGGCGGCGACATCTGGGTGCATGGCATCAGCCAGGTCTCGGTGCAGAACGCCATGCGCGCGGCCAGCGAGATCGGCGTGACGCCCCGGCTGGTCCATGCCGAACCGGGCCTCGTCGTCACCGCGTTCATCGAGGGCCGCGCGCTGGTGGCCGAGGACCTCGGCAATGAGGCGATCCTCGCGGGCTGGGTGGCGCGGCTGCGCGAGCTTCACGCCGGCGGTCACGCGGTGCAGGGCGCGCTCAGCTTCTTCCCGGCCTTCCAGGTCTGCCGCCATTACCTGCGCTATTGCCGCGAGAACGGCGGCCCCGCGCTTGACGGTTTCGACGGGATCGTCGACCGGCTGGAGGCGCGGGTCGGCCCCTATGTGCCGGTCTTCACCCATAACGACGTGGTGCCGCAGAACACCATGGTCGACACCGCCGGCCGCGTGCATCTGGTCGACTGGGATTATGGCGGCTTCGGCAATCCGTGGTTCGACGTGGCGGGGCTCGCCACCAATGCCGACGCCACGCCCGCGCAGGAAGAACGCATCATCGAGCTTTACGCGGGCCGCGTGACCGAGGCCGCGCGCGAGCGCTTCCGGCTGTTCAAGGTGGCGGTGAACCTGCGCGAATATCTCTGGGGGCTGGTGCAGGACCTGTCCTCCGCCCTCGACCAGGAGATCGTCAGCGCCGGCATGGCCACGCTCTATCCCGGCGAGACGCCCGGCTTCTCGGGCTATGCCGACATGAACCGCCGCAGGCTGGATGCCAGCCTCGAAGATTACCGGCGTCACCATCCCTGACGCCCGCCCCCATCGTTCAAATTCAGGAACCCCTTGAATGTCCAGCCAATTCCCCACACAGGCCCGGATCGTCGTCATCGGCGGCGGCATCATCGGCTGTTCGGTGGCCTATCACCTCGCCGCGATGGGCGAGACGGATGTCGTTCTGCTGGAGCGGCACAAGCTCACCTCCGGCTCCACCTGGCACGCGGCGGGCGCCATCGGGCAGCTCCGCTCCAGCGCCAATATCACCCGGCTGCTCGGCTATTCGGTGGAGCTTTACGACCGGCTGGAGGCCGAGACCGGGCAGGCGACGGGCTGGGTGCGCAACGGCTCGCTCCGGCTGGCGCGCACCCCCGAACGGCGGGCGGAGTTCGAGCGGGCGGCGACCACGGCGCGCTCCTTCGGGCTTCGGTTCGACATGATCGGGCCGGAGGAGGTGAAGAAGATGGTGCCGATCCTCAATCTCGCCGGGGTCGAAAGCGCCGCCTTCGTGCCGAGCGACGGCGTGGGCAACCCGTCGGACATCACCATGGCGCTCGCCAAGGGCGCAAGGATGAAGGGCGCGCGCATCATCGAGGATTGCCAGATCCTCGGCATCGTGACCGAGGACGAGACGGTGAAGGCCGTGCTGGCCGAGCATGGCCGGATCGAATGCGAGATCGTGGTGAACTGCGGCGGCATCTGGGCGCCCGAGATCGGCCGCATGGCCGGTGTCAACGTGCCGCTGCAACCGGCCTATCACCAGTATTTCGTGACCGAGAAGATCGACGGCCTGCCCCGCCATATCCCGACGATCCGCGACCCCGACTTCCTGACCTATTTCAAGGAGGATGTCGGCGGGCTCCAGATCGGCGGCTATGAATTCAACCCCATCGCCTTCGACGTGCCCCGCATCCCCGACGGGCACGAGTTCAAGCTGATGGAACCCGATACCGACCATTTCGAGCCGCTGCTGCTCAACGCGATGCAGCTTGTCCCGGCGCTCGGCAAGGT
>JBDHSR010000471.1:0-2781 GCA_039808305.1 Gemmobacter sp.
CGCCGGCGGCACCACGCGGCTGTCGCGCAAGCTGGGCGCGATGGCGGCGGCGCCGCTGCTGCTGGAAGGCAAGCTGAACGACCCGGCCAAGGCCAAGGCCGCGGGCGCCATCGACGAGGTGGTGGCCGACCCGGTGGCGGCGGCGCGGGAATGGGTGCTGTCGGCCTCGGACGCCGATCTGGTCAAGCCGTGGGACGCCAAGGGCTACAAGATGCCCGGCGGCGACCCCTGGCACCCGGCCGGGTTCATGACCTTCCTTGGCGCCAACGCCATGGTGATGGGCAAGACCATGGGCGTCTACCCCGCCGCCCGCGCGCTGCTGTCCGCGGTCTACGAGGGCGCGCAGGTCGATTTCGACACCGCCCTGCGCATCGAGACGCGCTGGTTCACCCATGTGCTGATGAACCCCTCGGCCGGGAACATGATCCGCAGCCTGTTCATCAGCAAGGAGGCGCTGGAAAAAGGTGCCAATCGCCCCGACGTTCCCGACCAGCGGGTGCGCAAGCTGGGCGTGCTGGGCGCCGGCATGATGGGCGCGGGCATCGCCCATGTCGCGGCCAATGCCGGGATCCCGGTGGTGCTGATCGATTCCACGCAAGAGGCCGCGGACCGCGGCAAGGCCCACTCCGCCGGCATCCTCGACAAGGGCATCAGCCGCAGGAAGCTGACCGAGGAGAAAAAGGCCGAGGTCCTGTCCCGCATCACCGCCACCACCGATTACGCCGCGCTGGACGGCTGCGACCTGATCGTCGAAGCGGTGTTCGAGGACCCGAAGGTCAAGGCCGATGTCACCGCGAAAGCCGAGGCCGTGATCCCCGCGGATGCGATCTTCGCCACCAACACCTCGACCCTGCCGATCAGCGAACTGGCGAAAGCCAGCGCCCGGCCCGAGCAGTTCATCGGCATCCATTTCTTCAGCCCGGTGGACAAGATGGCGCTGGTGGAAATCATCCGCGGGCGGCAGACCGGCGAACGCGCAGTGGCCAAGGCGCTGGATTTCGTGCGCCAGATCCGCAAGACCCCGATCGTGGTGAACGACGCGCGGTTCTTCTACGCCAACCGCTGCATCATCCCCTATCTGAACGAAGGCATCCGCATGGTCGGCGAAGGGGTGAACCCGGTGCTGATCGAGAATGCCGCAAGGCTGATGGGGATGCCGCTGGGGCCGCTGCAACTGGTCGATGAAACCTCGATCGAACTGGGCGCCCGCATCGCCCGCGCCGCCCGCGCCGCGATGGGCGACGCCTATCCCGACGACGCGGTGGACGCGGTGATCTTTGCGATGGAAAAGGCCGGACGGCTAGGACGCAAGGCCAAGGCGGGCTTCTACGCCTATGACGACGCGAGCAAGCGCCAGGGGCTGTGGGAAGGGCTTGCGGCCGACTATCCCCGCGCCGAAACCCAGCCGGAACTGACCGAGGTGCAGCATCGGCTGATGTTCGCCCAGGCGTTGGAGGCCGTGCGGGCGCTGGAACAGGGCGTGCTGACCGACATCCGCGAGGGCGACGTCGGCGCCATCCTCGGCTGGGGTTTTGCGCCCTGGACCGGGGGCCCATTCAGCTGGCTGGACATGCTGGGCGCCGAACGCGCGGTCGAGATCGCCGAAAACCTGACCGCAAGCCATGGCGCCCGTTTCGCCCCGCCGGCGCTGCTGCGCGACATGGCGGCCAAAGGCGACAGCTTCTATGGCCGCTTCGGGGCGCAGCAGGCCACGGCGGCATGAACGCAGGGGGCCGGGGCGTCGCGGCCCGGCCCCCTATAATATCCCGGCCCTACCGGCATCGTCAGAGCGGGGGCCAGCCCCCGCACCCCCGGGATATTTTCATGATGAAGAAGGCATGGGTGGCGGGCTTCCGTTCGCTTCAAGCCATCTTCACCGGGCGGCAGGGGCGGGTAACCGATGAGCGCCGATGCGGACGACACCCCCGGCACAGCCTCTGACCCGGCACAGCCCCTGATCCCGGCCGCCGCTCCGGGCCGCGACCGCGTCCATCTTCATCATGCAAATATCCCCGCCGGAGGCTCCGACAGGGCAGGCCGGCACGGCGGTTCCGGTTTTCAGCGGGCGGCCACGCGTTCGGGCGATGCCTCAGGCCAGACCTTCAGCCCGGAACAGCGCCATCACGTCCGCCTCAGGCCGGGCACCGACGTGAGAGATCACCTCGGCCGCGGCGATGCAGCCCATGCGGCCGGCGGTGGCAAGCGGGCGACCGGTGGCCAGCCCGTAGATCAGCCCGGCGGCGAACTGGTCCCCTGCCCCGGTGGCATCGACCGGCGTGACCCGGTGGACCGGCGCCGTCACCTGCTGGTCGCCGCGGATCAGGATCGCGTCCTCGCCCGAGCGGGTGCAGATCACCGTCCCGCAATCGGCGGCCGCCTGCCGCAGCGCCTCGTCAAGATCCGCAACCTGGTAAAGCGCCAGCCATTCATGGACGTTGCCGATGACGTAATCCATCGGTCCGGCGACCAGCCGGCGGAAATCCTCGCGGTGGCGGTCGACGCAGAACGGATCGCTCAGCGCGATGCCGGCCTGTCCGCCCGCCGCCCGAGCCGTCCGCGCGGCCTTGTGGAACGCCGCCTTGCCCTTGTCCTTGTCGAACAGGTAGCCTTCCAGAAACAGCCAGCAGCCGTCGCTGAACAGCGTCTCGTCCACGTCGCTTTCGTCCAGCTCGGCCGAGATCCCCAGATAGGTGTTCATCGACCGCTCGCCATCCGGCGTCACGAAGATCACCGAGCGCGAGGTCGGCAGCCCCGCCCCCGCCACCGGCGGGTTCACGAAAT
>JBDHSR010000472.1:0-2773 GCA_039808305.1 Gemmobacter sp.
GAGACCTTCGGCGTGAACCTGCGCACCGCCCAGCGCATGTCCAAGGCGCTGGAGGCGGCCTTCCCGATGGTCGAGATCCGGATCGACAAGGACCGGCGCAAATGGTGGAAGCTGAACGACCAGAAACTGCTCCACGGGCAGGGCATCCGGGACAGTGAATTGTCGGCGCTGGAGATGGGCATTCGCCGCGCCGAGCGGGAAGGTGCCGTTACCGAGGTTTCGGCGCTGACTTCGTTGCGGGACCGGCTTCTGGCCACCATGCCGTCTTCACACGCACGCCGCGCCGAGGCAGATGCCGAGGCGGTTCTGGAAGCCCGTGGCCATGCCTGCCGCCCCGGCCCCCGGGCCAAATACGATCCCCTGATCCTTGGCACCATCGAAGCGGCGTTGAAGGGGCCCTTCATCATGCAAATCGACTATGCCGGAGCGCAGGACACAAGCTCGCGAACCAGGATGATCGAACCCTATGGCGTCCTGTTCGGCATACGCGGCTACCTGATCGCCCGCGAGATCGGCAACGGGTCGAGTTTCCGGCATTTCCGCCTCGACCGGATCCGCACGGCCCAGCTGATGCCGTCCTCCTTCAAGCGCGATCCGGATTTCGACCTGCGCGCCCATGCCGCCCGGGCCTTCGGGTCGTTTCATTCGGAGGCAGAGCTTGCCCCGGTCGAATGGCGGTTCTCGCCCGCGGCAGCGCCCGTTGCGCGCGACTTCCTGTTTCATCCCGATCAGGAGGTCCAGACCGAGGAAGACGGCAGCCTGACCGTCCGTTTCACGGCCGGAGGGTGGCTTGAGATGGCATGGCACCTCTACCAGTGGGGCGACGCCGTCGAGGTGATCTCGCCGCCCGAACTGCACGCCATGGTCGAGGCGCATCGTCGCCCCGATTTCCCCGCCTTGCCCTGACGTGGGCATTTCCGGAACGGCCGCGGCCCTGTTCCGGCCCACCTTCGCAGCCGCGCGTCGATGAATGCGGATCGGCGCGGCGATGCACGCTGATCCGCAGAATCAGCGCGACCGCTTTCGCCGGAAATGGCGGAATGGCGCGGCGCGACTCTGCAATTCCGGTTGCCGGTCAGGGCGCAAATCACCAATGAATCTTGGGCCGGAATGGCCCTTGGGCTGTCCGTTCCGGTCTCCGCCTAGGTTCCGGTCCCGCCGCTCTGCTTGCCTCGCCCCGTCTCCGGCATCGACCGGGATCTGGATGGGAGTACGAGATGCAGACCACGACCGCTGCCCCCGAGGGCCAGCCCCTGAACCTCCTCGCGGACTGGATCAGCCGCGACCAGCTTGCGGGTGAGCTGGGCGTCGCCAGTGACACCCTCGCCCGATGGGAAGCCCGCCACGAAGGCCCGCCCTGTACCCGGATCGGGCGCAAGGTCTTATATCGGCGGACGTCAGTCGAGGCGTGGATCCGCGCGCAGGAACAGATCCGCCCCGCGCCGAAGACCCGGGGGCGGCGCTGATGGCCACCCCGCATCGCCCCGCCCGGCGCCCTGCCGTCGATCCCGCCTGGCGCGCGCAGCGTCTGGCTGAGGCGCGCACCGTCGTCGCCAATGTCGCGCGTCATTCCGACCACCTCGTCCGCCTCGCCTGCCAGGTGCTGACCACCCACGGTCAGTCGGAACGCGAACGCCGCGATGCCCGGGCGCTGCTCTTCGCCATCGAGGCCAGATGCCCCGCCCGCCATCGTCGCGCGCAGGCTCTGGACCCAGAGGTCCGCCGATGAAGCGCCGTGGCACCCCCGAGGCCGATCTGCAGCGTGCCGTCGTCCAGGCGCTGCGTATCGCCCTGCCCCGCTCGGCCATCATCCATCACTGCGCCAACGAGGTCGCCGAGGCCGGGCCCCGCGGGGCCAAGCGCCAGGCGATCCTCGTCGGCATGGGCGTGCATGCCGGGTTCGCCGATCTGATGGTCCTTTGTGACGGCCGCGTCCTCTTCCTCGAGCTGAAGGCGCCGAAGGGGCGGCTGCGGCCGGAGCAGGAGGCGTTCCGTGATGCGGTGAAGGCGCAGGGCTTCGGCTGGGCGCTGGTCCGCAGCCTCGACGATGCGCTGGGCGCGCTGGCCGATCACGGCTTCACCACGCGCATCGCCCCTGCCCCGCGGAGGCCCGCGCCATGAGCCACGAGGCCACCAACTGGGCCATCAAGCAGCGCGGGCTGAAGCCGACGACCAAGATCGTGCTCTGGCACCTCTGCGACCGGTTCAACCCCGACTATGGTTGCTTCCCCTCGCAGGACCGGCTGGCGCATGACTGCGAGATCAGCCGGTCGACACTGAACGATCACCTTGGCCAGCTGGAGGCCGTGGGCTTGCTGCGGCGCGTCCCGCGGCTTGATCCGGTGACCAAGCGACAACTGCCGACCCGCTACATCCTGGGGTTCGAGCCGGGATTCATACCCGTAGCTGTGGTGCCGTGTCCGAAATCCGGACACGGGGAGGATGAGGGCGCAGAAAGGCTCGACGATGCTGATGGTTGTGAGGCTGACGGCATGGCCGAAAGCCTGCCGTGTCCGGATTTCGGACACGGGGGTGTCACGGAAGCCGTGTCCGATTTTTCCGCTGACCCGTGTCCGGAAATTGCCGAAAGCCGTGTCCGGATTTCGGACACTAACCCTGTAAGGGAACCTCTAAGTAAACCAGTAAAGGAGGAGGAGGGCGCGCAGGCGCGCGCGGCGATTTCCGATGAGGTTTTCGGGGACCTGCTGGACGCGCTGGGCCTCGACCCCGCCGCCCTGCCCGGCTGGTGGCAAGGCTGGCCGCCCCGGCTGCA
>JBDHSR010000473.1:0-2772 GCA_039808305.1 Gemmobacter sp.
GCCCGTTTCACCTGGCCGAAGCCGCAGGCGGGGCCTGTGACGCTCACCAGGGTCCAGTTCGAGGCGCTGTTCAGCGGCATCAACTGGACAAGGATCGGATCCGCCAAGGTTTCCAGGCCCAGCTTCCTCTGACCCCACCCTCCCATTCCCATATCGCCCGGTCGGCCTCAGCCCGATCGCTGGCGGAGCCATGCCCAAAAGGACACCATCGCCATGTCCCGCATCCCCTTCATCGAAGCCCGGTTCTTCGATCCCGCCGAGACGCGCTATGCGCTGGAGGAACGATTCGAGCCCTTCCTGCGCGATCTCCGGTCCGGCAAGCTGCGGCCCAAGACTGCACTTGCCAATGAGTCCAACGGTCTCAATGACGATGACGATACCCTCCCCAGCCTGGACGACGACCCCGTCCCCATCGTCAAGCTCGGCGACGGTGATCAATCCCGCATCAAACGCCGCGCCGCCCGCCTGCTGGAGCGTCGCAAGTCCGCGTCCGGTCTCGACCACCTGAAGAAGGAGGACCGAGATCGGCTGGAGGTGCTGAAAGACGGGGCCATGCTGATCACCATCCCCAGCGAGCATCGCGCCGACGAGCTGGCCTCCGAACTCCATGCCGAGATGCCCTGGATGGCCCGGCCACCGAGATCGTCTGGCAGGCCATGCGCCGCTCGGTCCGCGAGGGCTGGCCGGGGCTGCGGCTGCCGCCCTTGTTGCTCGACGGCCCTCCCGGTATTGGCAAGAGCCATTGGGCGCGTCGCCTCGGCGAGGTCATCGGGGCGCCGACCACCGTCGTCGAGGCTACCGGCGAGAACGCCAGCTTTGGCGTGGTTGGCAGCCAGCGCGGCTGAAGCGCCGCCAGCCCGGGCCGCGTGATCGAGACCTTGCTGACCACGAACGTAGCCAATCCGGTCATGGTCATCGATGAGGTTGAGAAAGCGGGCACCGCCACCTCCACAAAGGGTCTTGCCTTCGGCCTCGCGGAGGCGTTGCTGCCCTTGCTGGAGCCGCTGACGGCAAAACGCTGGAGTTGCCCGTTCTACCAGGTCCGGTTCGATATGAGCTGGGTGATCTGGGTCCTGACTTCGAACGATTTCCGCAGGCTGCCCGGGCCGCTGCTCAGCCGCTGTCCGCCCGTCCGGCTCAGGGAGCTGAGCGCTGCCGAGGTGACCGAGTTCGCCCGGCGACAGGCAGCGCGGCGGGGGCTTTCGGATATGGCGACAGAGGCGATGGTCGACGTTCTCGAACACCCGAAGCTGCGCTACCGCAGGCCGAGCTTGCGGGCCGCAGCGCGGATGCTCCAGCAAGCCGCTACCGGCGGCCCGGCCTGCGCACGGTGAGCCGCATGCTGGACCGCGCCGCCGCACTGGAGACGGGACCGATCCGGCATTGACGCCGGGCGCAACCCGCATTGCCCATCATCATGAAAGGAACCGGAATGCCTGAAGACGAACACCATATCGACGCCGAGGCGCTGCGCATCATGCAGGCATGGCCCGAGGTCTACGGTCCCGGTCCCTGGCCGGTCTCCGGAACCCTGCTCGGCTGGGGTTTCGGCTGCGACCGGGGCTGGTGTCCGCTGCTCGAGCGGCTGAGCGCCGATCTCGCCGCCATCACCCGCGAGGATGGGCTGACCGGCTTCCGCGTCCAGCAGGTGAAGGAGAGGTTCGGCGAGCTGCGCTTCTATTGCAGCGACGGCAATGACCGCAGCGATGCGCGGATCACCTTGGCCGAGCATGAGGCGGCAACGACCTGCGAGGCCTGCGGTCTCCGGCCGGCCCGGCTGCGCGACCAGGCCGGCTGGCTCGCCACCCAATGCGACCGCTGCGCCTGCGCAACGGGCCGATCGACCTGACCGGCCGCGACGACAGCGGCGGCGGCGAAGATACCGGGTTGGCGATGCCGCGCCGCCGTGCCCGCCGCGGCGATCCCGAGGCTGCGCTTTACTTCCTCAACCACATCGTCCCGGACGTGCCGCCGGAAGAAGACGGAGACGAAGAATGACCCATACCCCGAACCCCTTCGCCGGTCTCCGGGCCGTGGCGTTCGACTGCTTCGGGACGCTGCTGGAGATCCGCCGCCCGGCAAACCCCTGGCGCCGCATCCTCGCGGCCGCCGGCCCGCCGGGCGCCGGCTCCCATCCCGACCCGCGCCGCGGGCCGCTGTCGCTGCGCGCCTTCGCCGCCGCATGCGGCGTGGAGTTCCGCCCGGAATGGGAGGCGGAACTGGCCGAAGAGCGCGAATAGCCGTTACCGCCGGCCAGCAGGCCGTTAATCGCAAAGATATAGCACTGGAACATCGCTGCGCTGGCCTGCACGACGGCCAGCGGCAAAACAGGTTCATCTCGGCGATGCCCGGTTCGATATGCTGACCCTGCGGGCGTTATGTGGTTAATGGCTCTCAGCATCAGCCTTGGCCCGCGCGGCTGCCAGCATAGCCGCACCAATTGTTTCGTTCCCCTGCCCGCACAAGGCATGGCCGGCGCTCTCGATGTCCCGGACCTCCTTGTTCTGGCTCAGCTTGGCCTTGCCGACCAGCCGGGTGATCTCGACCTCCAGCCCGACGATGGCCTTCAGCATCATTTCGGTATAGTCACGCGGCGCATCACCCATCTTCCACGGCTCCGGTTGTGTTGCCTCATGGGTTTTCGTCAGCAGAGCCACGTTGCGGCGCACGAAACGCTCGCTGTCGTGGACCGTTACGCGGCCATGGGCATGGGCGACCAGATAGTTCCAGCTTGGCACCTGCTTGTGGAACTCGTGCTTGCTGGGATACCAG
>JBDHSR010000474.1:0-2767 GCA_039808305.1 Gemmobacter sp.
ACCGAGAACGTGGTCTGGCACCCCGAGGATCTGCTGGAGATCCACCCCCATGACGCCGAGAATCGCGGCATCCGCGAAGGCGACTGGGTGCGGCTCGCCAGCCGGGCGGGAGAGACGACGCTGCGCGCCACCGTCACCGACAAGGTGTCGCCCGGCGTGGTCTACACCACCTTCCACCACCCGGTGACCCAGGCCAATGTCATCACCACCGATTTCTCGGACTGGGCGACCAACTGCCCGGAATACAAGGTGACGGCGGTGCAGGTCGCGCCCTCCAACGGCCCCTCCGAATGGCAGGAGGAATACGAGGCGCAGGCCGCGCAGGCCCGCCGGATCGCCGCGGCCGAGTGATGGAGACGCACCGCCCCCTTGCGCGCCTCGCCTTCCGGGCGGGCGCCTTCCGCCACGGCAGCCGCGAGCTGCCGGCGGAGGTGGCGGTGGCGCTCTCGTATAACGGGTCGACCCATGCCGTGATGATGGCGACTCCCGCCGATCTGGAGGATTTCGCGCGCGGCTTCACCCTGACCGAAGGCATTGCCGGTCTCGACGAGATCGACAGTATCGAGGCGGTGGAGACCCCGCGCGGCATCGACCTGCAAATCTGGCTGAAACATGACGCGGCCGAGCGGCAGGCCAGGCGCCGCCGCTCGATGGCCGGGCCGGTGGGCTGCGGGCTTTGCGGCATCGACAGCCTGGAAGAGGCCGCGCGCGACGCCCGGCCGCTGCCCGAGACCGGCTTCACCATGACCCCGGCGCAGGTCATGGCCGCCATCGCCGGGCTCGAGGCGCATCAGCCGCTGCATGACGCGACCCGCGCCGCCCATTGCGCCGCCTTCTGGACGCGCGATGGCGGCATCGCCCTCGCGCGCGAGGATGTCGGCCGCCACAACGCGCTCGACAAGCTGATCGGCGCCACGCCCGGCCGGGCGGGGCAGGGCGCGGTGGTGCTGACCTGCCGCACCTCGATCGACATGGTGCAGAAGGCCTGCGGCGCCGGCTTCCCGGTGCTGATCGCCGTCTCCGCCCCCACCGCCGCCGCGGTCGCCATGGCCGATGCGGCGGGCCTGACCCTGATCGCGCTCGCCCGCCCCGACGGGTTCGAGCTTTTCACCCACCCTCACCGCATCACGCCAGAGGACGCCGCCGATGTCGCATGACAAGCTCATCACCATGGCCAACCAGATCGCCAAGTTCATGGAAAGCAAGCCGCATGACGAGGGCGTGCTGGGCCTGGCCAGTCATATCAACGATTTCTGGGAACCCCGGATGCGCCGACAATTGTTCGAACTGCTCGATGGCGGCGGCGAGGGCTTCCGCCCGCTGGTGCTCGACGCCGCGCCGCAGATCCGCCGCCCGGCCGCCTGAACCCCGGCCCGCCTTTTCATTCTGGCCCAAATATCCCGGGGGTCCGGGGGCTGGCCCCCAGTCCGCCCTCACCGATGGCGCCGCGCCGCCTCCAGCGCGAGCCCGGCGCCGACGCTGCCGAGATCGTCGCCGCTGTCCAGCCGCGCCGCCGGCAGCAGGTCCGAGACCAGCGCGCGCAGGGCGGGCAGGCGGCTCGACCCGCCGGTGAGGAACACCGCCTCCACCCGCTCCGCCGCCACGCCGCCCGCGCTCAGCACGCCGCCGATCACCGCGCCGAGCCGCGCCAGCGGCTCCGCGATGGCGGCCTCCATCTCGTCGCGCCGGATCACCGGGTTCGGCGCGCCGCAAAGCGGCGAGAGCATGAGCCGCTCCGCCTCCTGCCCGCTCAGCGCCACCTTCGCCCGCTCCACCTCCAGCGCGATGGCATGGCCGCGCCGTTCGGCCACCGCGCGCGACATGCGGTCGAGCAGCTCCGGCCGGTCGGCCTCGGCGCGCAGCGCCTTCAGGTCGGCGGCGACGGCGCGGGTGTAAAGCCGGTTGATCCGGTGCCAGGTGGCGAAATCCAGATGGTAATGCCGCGGCATGATCCGGCTGCCGCCCTTCAGCGTGGCGCCGAAGCCCAGATGCGGCATGGCGGCGGCGAGGCTCAGCGCCCGGTCCACATCGGTGCCGCCGAAGCGGATGCCGTCATTGCCGAGGATGTCGCCCGCCCGGTCGTCCCGCCCCGCCCGCGCCGGCCCGAGCCGGATCAGCGAGATGTCCGAGGTGCCGCCGCCAATATCGACGATCAGCACCAGCGCCTCGGCGGCGAGCCGGGTCTCGTGCTCCAGCGCGGCGGCGACCGGCTCGTACTGGAACGACACCTCGCGGAAGCCGGCCTCGCGCGCCAGATCGCCCAGCACGCTTTGCGCCTGCGCATCCGCCGCCGCGTCGCCATCGACGAAATGCACCGGGCGGCCCAGCACGGCGGCCTCCACCCCCTCGGGCAGGGCGGCGCGCATATGGCGCAGGAAGCGGCCCAGCACCTCGCGGAAGCTGACGGCGCGGGCGCCGACCTGCGTCCGCTCGCCGATCAGGCTGGAGCCGAGCGTGCTTTTCAGCCCGCGCATCAGCCGGCCGTCCTCGCCCTCCAGATAGGCGGCGATGGCGGCGCGGCCGAAGAGCGGCGGGCCGTCCTCGGCCCAGAACACGGCGGAGGGCAGGGTGGCCGCCTCGCCCTCCAGCGGCAGCAGCCGCGCCCGCCCGCCCTCGACGATCCCGAGGGTGGAGTTGGAGGTGCCGAAATCCAGACCGCAGCTTCGCATCGCCATTTCCTTCCATCCGCCGCCGGCTCCCCGCGCGGAGGCGCGCGCGCCCCGTATCCCGCCCCGGAGGCGGGCGGCGCGGACCCCGCCGGGGCGCA
>JBDHSR010000475.1:0-2765 GCA_039808305.1 Gemmobacter sp.
GGAGTTAGGCGGTGCTCAGCCATAAAGTGACGACCACAAGCAGAGCAGCGCCCACCCGGCGGTCGGGCGCTGCCCTCTGTTGCGCGGGGTGGCGAGGCCCAGTTGTATCGAGCAACGGGTGCGGGAGCGGTGGGGTGCGCAGAAGCGTTCGCCCGTGATCGGCCGCAGCCTTCTGTCGCGCTAGGGCTGGGAGGAAGTGCCCAAGTTTCACCCGGACCCGCATCAGCCTCCACCGCAAGATGATCCGCCCCGACGCCGCCGCAAGGGAAGGCGCTGCGATCCCCGCGCCACCTCGAAGCGGGAACCTATGCCCCGAGGACATAGATTTCCCCCGGAACCAGCCGATTTTTCTCTGTTATACACCCGTATAATATGCTTGGCTCGAACCGCGACCCAGAGCCGAGGCAGCCCCATGCGCGATCCCCGCTATGACATCCTGTTCGAACCCGTCCGTATCGGCCCGCTCACCACGCGCAACCGCTTCTGGCAGGTGCCGCATTGCTCGGGCATGGGCTACCGCTATCCCAATGCCGAGGCGCGGATGCGCGGCATCAAGGCCGAGGGCGGCTGGGGCGTGATCTCGACGCAGGAGGTGGAGATCCACCCGACCTCCGACATCGCGCCCGCCAATGAGGGCCGGCTCTGGTCGGCGCAGGACATCCCGGCGCTTGCCCGCGTCACCGGGGCGATCCATGAACATGGCAGCCTCGCCGCGATCCAGCTCGTCCATAACGGCCATCATGTGCCGAACCGCTACAGCCGGATGATCCCGCTCGCCCCGTCGCCCGCGGTCTATGACGGCAACGATCCGATCCAGGCCCGCGCCATGGACAAGGCCGACATCGCCGCTATGCGCCGCTGGTATCGCGAGGCGGCGCTGCGCGCCCGCGAGGCCGGCTTCGACGTGATCTATGTCTATGCCGGGCACGACATGAGCGTGCTCCAGCATTTCCTCAGCCGCCGCCACAACCACCGGACCGACGAATATGGCGGCAGCTTCGCGAACCGGCTGCGGCTGTTCCGCGAGGTGATCGGCGAGGTGCGCGACGCCATCGGCGACCGCTGCGCGCTGGCGGTGCGGCTGGCGGTGGACGAACTCATGGGCCCCGAGGGCATCACCTGCGAGGGCGAGGGCCGCGACATCATCGCCGCGCTGGCCGAAGAGCCGGATGTGTGGGACGTGAACCTCTCCGGCTGGCCGAATGACAGCCAGAGCTCGCGCTTCTCCGACGAGGGGTTCCAGGAGCCCTATACCGCCTTCGTGAAATCGGTGACGACGAAGCCGGTGGTCGGCGTCGGCCGCTATACCAGCCCCGACAGCATGGTCCGCGTCATCCGCAAGGGGCTGCTGGACCTGATCGGCGCCGCCCGCCCCTCCATCGCCGACCCTTTCCTTCCGAAGAAGATCGAGGAGGGCCGGATCGACGACATCCGCGAATGTATCGGCTGCAACATCTGCACCAGCGGCGACAATACCTGCGTGCCGATGCGCTGCACCCAGAACCCGACGATGGGCGAGGAATGGCGGCGCGGCTGGCACCCCGAACGCATCGCCGCACTCGACGCGCCCGCCCCGGTTCTGGTGGTCGGCGGCGGCCCGGCGGGGCTGGAGGCCGCCCGCGCCATGGCCGCGCGCGGCGCCGAGGTCACCCTGGCCGAGGCCGGCGCCGAATGGGGCGGCCGCGTCTCGCGCGAGGCGCGCCTGCCGGGGCTCGCCGCCTGGGGCCGGGTGCGCGACTGGCGGCTCGGCCAGATCCAGCGCGACCCCAAGGTGCAGATGTTCCTGCAAAGCCCGCTCACCGCCGAGGATGTGCTGGGCTTCGGCCTGCCGCATGTGGCGCTCGCCACCGGCGCGCGCTGGCGCCGCGACGGGGTGGGGCGCAGCCATCGCCTGCCGCTGCCCTGGCTGGGCGCGGTGCTGACCCCCGACGACATCATGGCGGGGGCGGCGCTGCCCGAGGGGCCGGTCGTGGTGTTCGACGACGACTGGTATTACATGGGCAGCCTGATGGCCGAGATCGCCCTGAAGGCCGGGCGCGAGGTCACCTTCGTCACCGCCGACAGCATGGTCGGCTCGTTCTCGCAGCACACGCTGGAACAGGGCCGCATCCAGGCCCGGCTGATCGAGCGCGGCGCGCGGATCGTGGTGGCGCGGCAGCTGGCCGGGCGCGGCGAGGGCTGGCTCGACCTCGGCTGCGTCTATACCGGCCGCACCGAGCGGATCGACTGCGCCACGCTGATCTCCGTCACCGCCCGCCTGCCCGAGGAGACGCTCTGGCACGACCTTCAGGCGCGCCGCGCCGACTGGGCGGCGGCTGGGCTATTGTCGGTCACCCGCATCGGCGACTGCCTCGCCCCCGGCACCATCGCCGCCGCCAATTACGCGGGCCATCTCTATGCCCGCGACTTCGGCGAGACGCCGGCGGAGATCCCCTTCCGCCGCGAGGACATCGCGCAGCTCTACTAGGCCGGGTTTCGCGACCGGGCAGGCAGCCTGTTCGCGATAACCTATGCCGAACCGGCAGGCGGCCCTGCCATCCGCAACTCTGCCCGCATCCGCGCGCCGGGACCGGCGTGGCGCCCTTCCGTCGCGCCCGCGCCGTCGGCGGAAACCATGACCGCGCGACGCCGGACCGCCGCCGCCTCCACGCACCCCCTTGACACCGCCGCCCCGCTCCGGCCCATTCTCCCCACCCGGATCCGGCGCGTCTCCGAAGCCCAAACGACGACCGCTTTCTTCCTCAGGAGCGTTCCCATGGCCCTCG
>JBDHSR010000476.1:0-2764 GCA_039808305.1 Gemmobacter sp.
TCTTTCATGCCGATGGCAAGGATCACCGGCACCTTGCCGACCGAATGTTCGCGGACCTTGTAGTTGATCTTCTCGTTGCGGGTATCGGCCTCGGCGCGGATGCCGGCGGCTTTCAGCGCCGCCGTCACCTCGCGGACGTAATCGTCGGCATCCGAGACGATGGAGGCCACCACCACCTGACGCGGCGCCAGCCAGAACGGCAGCTTGCCGGCGTAGTTCTCGATCAGGATGCCGATGAACCGCTCGAAACTGCCGAGGATGGCGCGGTGCAGCATATAGGGGCGGTGCTTGCCGCCATCCTCGCCGACATATTCCGCGCCGAGCCGTTGCGGCAGGTTCGGGTCCACCTGGAAGGTGCCGCATTGCCACTCGCGGCCGATGGCGTCGGTCAGCTTGAAATCGAGCTTCGGCCCGTAGAAGGCGCCGTCGCCGGGATTGATCTCATAGGGCAGGCCGAGCTTCTTGATGGCGTTTTCCAGCGCGCCTTCCACCTTGTCCCATTGTTCATCCGTGCCGATGCGCACATCGGGGCGGGTCGACAGCTTGATGTCGAACTTCTCGAAGCCGAGATCGCGATAGACCGAGGACAGCAGCCCGATGAAGGAGGCGCATTCCGCCTCGATCTGGTCCTCGGTGCAGAAGATATGCGCGTCGTCCTGGGTGAAGCCGCGCACCCGCATCAGCCCGTGCATCGAGCCCGAGCTTTCATAGCGGTGGCACGAGCCGAACTCGGCCAGCCGCAGCGGCAGGTCGCGATAGCTCTTCAGGCCCTGATTGTAGACCTGCACATGGCAGGGGCAGTTCATCGGCTTCAGCGCGTTGATGCGCTTTTCCTTGGCGCCTTCCTCGTCGACCTCGACGATGAACATGTTCTCGCGATAGGCCTCCCAATGGCCGGATTTCTCCCACAGCACCCGGTCCACCACCTGCGGCGTCTTGATCTCGCGGTAATCCGCCTCGCGCAGCCGCTTGCGCATGTAGTCTTCCAGCGTGCGGTAGACCGTCCAGCCGTTCGGATGCCAGAACACCATGCCCGGCGCCTCTTCCTGAAGGTGGAACAGGTCCATCTCGCGGCCCAGCTTGCGGTGGTCGCGCTTGGCGGCCTCCTCCAGCATCGTCAGATGCGCCTTCAGGTCGTCGCGGTTGCGGAAGGCCACGCCGTAGATGCGTTGCAGCATCGGGCGGCTCGCGTCGCCCAGCCAGTAGGCCCCCGCCACATGGGTCAGCTTGAAGGCGTCCGCCGGGACCTGGCCGGTATGTTGCAGATGCGGCCCCCGGCACAGGTCCTGCCAGTCGCCATGCCAGTACATGCGGATGTCCTCGCCCTCCGGGATCCGGTCCAGAAGTTCGAGTTTGAAAGGCTCGCCCCGCCCGCGATAGTATTCGACGGCCCGCGCGCGTTCCCAAAGTTCGGTTTTGACAGGATCGCGGGCGTTGATGATCTGCTTCATCCGCGCCTCGATCTGGCCGAGATCCTCGGGCGTGAACGGCTCCTCGCGGTCGAAATCGTAGAACCAGCCGTAGTCGCGCACCGGGCCGATGGTGACCTTCACATCCGGCCAGATCTCCTGCACCGCGCGGGCCATGATATGCGCGAGGTCGTGGCGGATCAGCTCCAGCGCCGGCGCCTCGTCCTGCATGGTGTGGATGGCGATGGCGGCATCCTGCGGGATCGGCCATTGCAGATCCCAATGCCTGCCGTTGACCGTGGCCGAGATCGCCTTCTTGGCGAGGCTGGTCGAGATCGAGGCCGCCACTTCGGCCGGCGTCACGCCGGCGGCGAAATCGCGCTTGTTGCCATCGGGGAATGTCAGGGAAATCTGGCTCATGGCCGTTCTCCTCGTCGGTTTGGCGCCCACGGAACGCCCGGTTGCGGGTTATGATGGCCGGGTATTGCGCGCAAGCATGGGCGGCGTCAAGCGGGGCCGCGCATCTCGGCGCGGCCGAGGGGCGGTTCGGCCACGCATCGGTTGAGCCCGCCGCCGCGCTTCGCTAGTCTCGCCCCGCGATCACGGAGAGATGCCCATGCCCGACTTCCTCACCACCCCGCAAGGCCGCCGCCTCGCCTTTCACCGGACGGCGGGCCGGGGGCCGGGCGTGGTGTTCCTCGGCGGGTTCAAGTCGGACATGACCGGCACCAAGGCGCTCCACCTGCAAGCCTGGGCCGAGGCCGCGGGCCGCGCCTTCCTGCGCTTCGACTATTCGGGCCACGGCCAGTCGTCCGGGGATTTTCTCGACGGCTGCATCGGCGACTGGGCCGAGGACGCCATCGCCGCCATCACCGCGCTGACCGAAGGGCCGCAGATCCTCGTCGGCTCCTCGATGGGCGGCTGGATCGCGCTGCTGGCGGCGCGGGCGCTGCCCGGGCGGGTGGCGGGCCTCGTCGGCATCGCCGCCGCGCCGGATTTCACCGAGGACAGCATGTGGGCGGGGTTCTCCGAGGCGCAGAAGGCGGAGCTCGCACGGGGCAGGGTGGAACTGCCCTCCGACTATTCAGAGGAGCCCTATGTCATCACAAAGCGGCTGATCGAGGATGGCCGGCAGCGGCTGGTGCTGCGCGCGCCGCTGGCGCTGCCCTTCCCGGTGCGGCTTCTGCAAGGCACGGCGGATACCGATGTGCCGCCTTCGGTCGCTTTGCGGCTGCTGGACCACGCCGAAAGCCCCGACCTGCGGCTGACGCTGGTGAAGGGGGCGGATCACCGCTTCTCGACGCCGGAATGCCTGGATCTGATCACCGGGGCCATCGCGGAGGTTTCGGGCTGAG
>JBDHSR010000477.1:0-2764 GCA_039808305.1 Gemmobacter sp.
AATACTCCCGCCGGAGGCACGCCCGAGGTCGCCGCGCGCCAGCGCGGCGGCCGAGAGGAAAGCCGCGCGCGGCCCGCGAGGGCCGCGCTCCGCCAAGCTTCCTCGCGGGGCATGGACTCTCCCCGGCGACAGGCATAGCCTCCGCCCATTCCGCAAGGAGCGCGCCCATGACCACCGCCGCCACGCCGCAGGCCAGCCCTGCGCAGCAGACCGCCTTCGCCATCATCCTGTCGATCAGCCTGTGCCACATGCTGAACGACATCATGCAGTCGCTGCTCGCGGCGATCTATCCGATGCTGAAGGCGGATTTCGCGCTGGATTACTGGCAGATCGGCCTGCTGACGCTGTGCTTCCAGGTCACCGCCTCGCTGCTGCAACCGGCGGTCGGCATCTTCACCGACCGCAGGCCGCTGCCGAAATCGCTGCCGATCGGCATGGGCTCCACCTTCTGCGGGCTGATCCTGCTGGCCTTCGCGCCGAATTACCCGCTGCTGCTGATCGGGGCCTCCTTCATCGGCATCGGCTCGGCGATCTTCCACCCGGAGGCGAGCCGGGTGGCGCGCATGGCCTCGGGCGGGCGCTTCGGCCTCGCGCAGTCGCTCTTCCAGGTCGGCGGCAATTTCGGCACCGCCATCGGCCCGCTGCTCGCCGCCTTCATCGTGGTGCCGCTGGGCCGGCCCTCGGTCGCGGCCTTCTGCCTGATCGCGGCGCTCGGCATGTTCATCCTGAACACTGTCAGCCGCTGGTATGCCGGCGCGCTGACCGCCGCCAAGGGCCGCAAGCCCGCCGACAGGACGCTGCCGCTGCCGCGCGGCCGGATCGTGACGGCGCTGGTGGTGCTGGCCTTCCTCACCTTCTCGAAGAACATCTACACCGCCTCGATCTCCAGCTATTACACCTTCTACCTGATCGAGACCTTCGATCTGAGCACCCAGCAATCGCAGATGATGCTGTTTCTGTTCCTCGCCGCCATGGCGGCGGGCACCATCGCGGGCGGGCCGATCGGCGACCGCTTCGGGCCGCTCACCGTCATCTGGTTCTCGATCCTCGGCGTGCTGCCCTTCACGCTGGCGCTGCCCTATGCCAACCTGTTCTGGACCGGGGCGCTGTCGGTGGCGATCGGCCTCATCCTCGCCTCGGCCTTCCCGGCCATCGTGGTCTTCGCGCAGGAGCTGCTGCCGGGCCGCGTCGGCATGGTGGCGGGGATCTTCTTCGGCTTCGCCTTCGGCATGGGCGGCATCGCCGCGGCGGTGCTGGGGGTGATGGCCGACAGCTACGGCATCGCCACGGTCTATCACATCTGCGCCTGGCTGCCCGTGATGGGCCTGCTGACCGTCTTCCTGCCCAGCCGGCGGAGCCTGATGGCGGGCTGAGGGGCTTTCCCCCCGGCCCGATCCGGCGCAAGATGGCGCGATGCTGAAATTCCTGCCCGTTCTCCTCGCGCTCGGCTATGCGCTGCTGGCCTACCAGTTCTCGGTCTGGCGCACCCACCGGATGCTCGACCAGTCCTCGCATCCCTTGCGGGACGCCGGGCTCCTGGCCGAGGGACGGCGGCTGGCGCGGGCGCTCGACCTGCCGGGGCTGAACATCCATGTCTTCGAGGTGGAGCCGGTGAACGGCCTCGCCGCCCCCGACGGCCGCATCTTCCTGACCGAGGGCTTCCTGCGCAAATACCGCGCGGGCGAGGTGACGGCCGAGGAGATGGCGGCGGTGATCGCGCATGAGCTGGGCCATGTCGCGCTCGGCCACAGCCGGCGGCGGATGGTGGATTTCACCGGGGCCAATGCCGTCTTCGTCATGCTGACCGCGCTGCTGTCGCGTTTCCTGCCGGTGATCGGCATCTGGATCGCCAACCTGATCTCCACCGCCCTGATGGCGCGCATGTCGCGGCGCGACGAGTTCGAGGCCGATGAATACGCCTCGGCCCTGCTCATCAAGGCCGGGATCGGGACCGGGCCGCAGAAATCGCTCTTCGCCAAGCTCGGCGGGCTGACCGGGCACAAGGCGGCGGCGCCGGCCTGGCTGCTGTCGCATCCCGCCTCGGAGGAACGCATCGCCGCCATCGAGGCCAACGAGGCGCGCTGGCGGCTGGATCAGCCGGCCCCCGATCAGCCGGCATAGGCGCGGGCGAAGCGGTTCAGCTTCACCCGTTTCAGCATCGCCTTGCGCGAGACCGGCCCGCCCGCCCGCCGCTCCGCCTCGGCATGGACCTGTTCGACGGCCGCCGCCGCCGGCTCGGGGAACCGCGACCAGAGCTCCCAGACGAAGCCATCCGGGTCGCGGCGTTCAACGCCCTCGGCCGCCAGCACATGACGCGGGAAATCGCTCGCGTTGAAGGTCAGGATCGCGTCGGCGCCCGCGGCGATGGCCACCGCCAGCACATGCAGGTCGCCCGGATCGGGCAGCACCAGCCGCGATTCGATCGCCGGTTGCGGCGCCTGTATCGCGCGGGGGAAGGCCGCGCGCATCGCGGCCTCGTCGCGCAGCGCCTCGGCCACCGCCTCCGGCCCGAGGCGCGGGACGGCGCGCAGCCATTCGCCGAGGATACGCTCCGACCAGACCGGCTCGTAAAGCCCGCGCGCGGCGAGGCCGAGCAGGATGTCGCGCAAGACGCTGGGGAACAGGACGCAGGCGTCCAGCACCACCCGCATCAGTCGAGCCGGAAGACCAGCGACTTGAGATAGCCGCTTTCCGCCAGTTGCGGCAGCAGCGGATGGTCGGGCCCGGCGAAGCCGGTATGGATCAACTGCCCGCGCCGCCCGCC
>JBDHSR010000478.1:0-2764 GCA_039808305.1 Gemmobacter sp.
CAGCCCCCGCCTTGACCTTTCCCCGCCAGTTGCGCAGTTTGCCCGCAGCATCGAAAGGGCTCCGTCTTGGCTGCAACCGCCCCGTTTTCCCGCTTCGAATGGATGATCGCCTGGCGCTATCTGCGCGCCCGCCGCGCCGAGGGCGGCATCAGCGTGATGACCTGGATCAGCGTCATCGGCATCGCGCTGGCCGTCTTCGCGCTGATCGCCACGATGGCGGTGCGTGCGGGCTTCCGGGCGGAGTTCGTCAATTCCATCCTCGGCGCCAATGCCCATGTCTCGGTCTACAGCGCCGGGCAGGCGGATGCCTCGGGCCGGATGCAGCGCGGCTTCACCGATTACACTGAGCGCGCGGAACGCATCCGCGCCGTCCCCGGCGTCATCCGCGCCGCGCCGATCATCCGGGGGCAGGTGATGGGCACCGCGAACGGCGTCAATGCCGGGGTCGAGGTCTTCGGCATGGCGCCCGAGGATGTGGCGGGCGTGCCGAGCCTGACCTCGGGCGGCGACGACATCGGCGATCTGTCGCGCTTGCCTGAGGGGATCGCGCTCGGCTCCGGCCTCGCGCGCGAGCTCAACGTCACGGTGGGCGACCGCATCCGGCTGATCTCGCCCGATGGCGTCAAGACCGCCTTCGGCACCTCGCCGCGCGTCAACGCCTATGAGGTGGTGCAGGTCTTCACCACCGGCAGCCCCGAGATCGACCGCCTCCGCGCCTATCTGCCCTTCGCCGAGGCGCAAAGCTATTTCAACCGCGAGGGGCGGGCCGACGAGATCGAGGTGGCGGTGGCCGATCCCGATCGCGTCGAAGGCTACCAATTGCCGCTGCTGGCGGCGGCGGGCGAGGGCGCGCTGCTCTGGACCTGGCGCGACAGCGCGGGCAACTTCCTCCAGGCGCTGACGGTGGAGGACCGGATGATGTTCATCCTGATGTCGATCCTCGTGCTGATCGCGGCGATGAACATCATCTCCGGCCTCATCATGCTGGTGAAGAACAAGGGGCGCGACATCGGCATCCTGCGCACCATGGGGCTGACCGAGGGGTCTGTCCTGCGGGTGTTCTTCATCTGCGGCGCGCTGACCGGGCTTGTCGGCACCGCGCTGGGGATCGGGCTGGGCTGCGCCTTCTCCTACTGGTTCACCCCGATCTTCGACTTCGTGAACTGGGTCGCGGGCGGCGGCGTCTGGGATCCGGCGGTGCGGCCGATCTACCATCTGAGCGCGCGGCTGCAATGGGGCGACGTGGCGCTGGCCGCCGGGCTCTCGCTGTTCCTGTCCTTCGTCGTCACCATCTTCCCGGCCTGGCGGGCCGCCCGCATGAACCCGGTGGAGGCGCTGCGCTATGAGTGAGGCTTTGCGGCTGGAGGGCGTGAGCAAGTCCTACAATCCCGGCCAACCCGGCGAGGTGCGGGTGCTGCGCGGCGTCGATCTCGCGCTGGGGCGCGGCGAGGTGGTGGCGCTGGTCGCCCCCTCCGGCGCCGGGAAATCGACGCTTTTGCATATCGCGGGGCTGCTCGATACCGCCGATGCGGGCCGGGTCTGGATCGGCGGGCGCGAGATGACCGGCCTGCCCGACGCCGCCCGGACCGAGGCGCGCCGGCGCGCGGTGGGCTTCGTCTACCAGTTCCACCACCTGCTGCCGGAATTCTCGGCGCTGGAAAACGTGGTCCTGCCGCAGCTTGCCAATGGCGTGGCGCCTAAGGCCGCCGAGGCCCATGCCCTGCGCCTGCTCGATGCCGTGGGCGTGGCCGACCGCGCAGGCCACCGCCCGGCGCAGCTTTCCGGCGGCCAGCAGCAGCGGGTCGCCTTCTGCCGCGGCCTCGCCAATGCGCCGGAACTGCTGCTGGCCGACGAGCCGACCGGCAATCTCGACCCCGCCACCTCCGATCAGGTCTTCGCCGCGCTGATGGCGCTGGTGCGGGAAACCGGGCTTTCGGCGCTGATCGCCACCCATAATCTCGACCTCGCGGCGCGGATGGACCGGGTGGTGCGGCTGGATCAGGGGCGGGTGGTCTGACTTGTGCCCGGAGGCCGCGCGTGGTCTTGTGGCGGGAAAGACGCTGAGGAGCCACCCATGCCCCGTATCCTGCCGCTGATTCCCTTGGCGCTCGCCTTGCCGGTGGCGCTGGCCGCCTGCCTGCCGCTGGCCAAGCGGGTGCCGACCGGGGCCGAGGATTTCGCCACCTATTGCGCCGCCTGCCATGGTGACAAGGGCGACGGCAAGGGGGTGCTGATCGGCACGCTGGACGGCACGCCCGCCGATCTGACGCAACTCGCGGCGGCGAATGGCGGAAAGTTCCCGATGGCGCATGTGATGAGCAAGATCTGGGACAATGGCGGCCAGCCCGACCGTCATGTCATGCCGGAATTCGCGGAGTTGTTCGACCCGGACGATCTGGTGCTGTTCGACAGCGGCGACGGTATCCCGACGCCGACCCCGCGCCGGCTGGCGCAACTGGGCGAATATCTGCGGGATATGCAGGCGGAGTAAGGGGGGCGGAAGCGTCCCGGAATGGATCGACGTGCATCCGGATCGGAGCGTGGTCTATGTCCCGTTGGACCGAGGATGCGCTACTGGCCGGCCGCTGAAAGCCAAGCCCCCGTGTGAACGGCAGACCCGCCCGGAATCAAGGCACGAAGTGCCGCCGGGCAGCGCCCGACCGCCCCCTCGGGCGGGCGCTTCGTCGCCACAAGCGCGATGATCGAAGTTAGGCGGTGCTCAGCGATAAAGCGCAGACCACCCCTGTTGCGGCGCCTACCCGGC
>JBDHSR010000479.1:0-2761 GCA_039808305.1 Gemmobacter sp.
GGGTCTTCCGTCGCCTGTTCGGTCGGCGCGACCATGCCCGCCCATGCCGCCGTTTCCAAGCCCCTTGTGCGCCGCGCTCACAACCGCCGCAGCCAGTCCACCACCGCCCGCACCCCGTCGCGCTCGGGTGTGCGGGTCGAAAGGTAGAAGGCGCCGGGGGCCGGGATCCTCGGCCCGGGCACCGGAACCAGATCGCCGCCCGCGATCAGCGGCCGGCCGAGGAAGCCCCAGGTCAGCATGACGCCCTGGTCGCGCAGCGCCGCGATCAGCGCGTCCTGATAGCGGCTGACCGACAGCGCGCGCGGCGTCCGCGCCGGTGCGAGCCCGGCATGCGCCGCCCATTCGCGCCATCCGATCCAACTCCGGTCCGGGGTGTCGTAATGGATGAGCGGCGCCGCCAGCACATCCGCCGCGCCGCGCAACGGATGGCGTTCCAGAAAGCGCGGGGAGGCCATGGCCATCACCTCGGCCTCGAACAGCCGGAGCGCACCCGGTACCTCCTGCGCCGCGAAGCGGATCACGATGTCGGCCGCCACCCCCTCCAGATCGTCCTGCGAGAGGATCCGGAGCGGGATGTCGGGATGGCGCGCGGTGAAGTCGGGCAGGATCGGCATCAGCCAGAATTGCGACATGGCGATGGAGAGCGCGATGGTGAGCGGCGGGCGGTCCGCCGCCTGAAGTTCGCGCATGGTGCGGGCGATGGAGGCGAGGGCGGCGGTCGTGGTCACGAACAGCTCGCTCCCTGCCGGGGAAAGCTCCACATGCCGCGCGCGGCGGATGAACAGCCGAAGCCCGAGCCGCTCTTCCAGCGTGGTGATCTGCTTGCTGACCGCCGCCTGCGTGACGCCGAGCTCGCCGGCCGCCCGGGTGAAACTGCCCAGCCGGCCCGCCGCCTCGAAGGCGAAGAGTGCGGAGAGGGGGCCTATATCGGCACGAATCGAAGACATGAGTTTTTCGCATGGATAATCTGAAAATAAGTCCGGTTGTCAGAAGGGCGCCTGTCAATAGATTTCATGGCTGACCGCGCCGCCGCCCTTCCCGGCGCGGGTCGATCCCCCTCCAGCCGGTGCAGCCAGAATGAACGCCATCGAGTCCCGCTTCCTCCCAGATCTGATTTCGTCCTGTCGCCCGGGACATACATTGCCGGCGGCCTTCTACACCTCGCCCGAAATCTTCGAGCTGGATCTGGAGGTCTTCTTCCGACGCCACTGGATCGTCGCCGGGGTGACGGCCGATATTCCCGAACCGGGCGATGTGCGGATGGTGGAGATCGGCCGCGCCTCGGTGCTGTTGCTGCGCGACGACGACGAGGAGGTCCGCGCCTTCCACAATGTCTGCCGCCATCGCGGCGCGCGGCTGGTCACCGAGGCGCGGAGTTCGGTGGGGCGGCTGGTCTGCCCCTATCACCAATGGTCCTACGACCTGAACGGCGATCTGGTCCATGCGCCGCATATGGGCCGGCAGATGGACAAGTCCTGTCATGGGCTGAAGCCGGTGAACCTGCGCTGCATCGGCGGGCTGATCTTCATCTGCCTGTCGGAGGACGCGCCCTCCGACATCGACGAGGTTGCGGCCCTTCTGGAGGCGCGGCTGGCCCCGTTCGATCTCGACACCGCGAAGGTCGCTTTCGAGCAGACCATTCTGGAGGAAGGCAACTGGAAGCTGAGCGTCGACAACAATCGCGAATGCTATCACTGCGAGGGTTCGCATCCCGAGCTGACGCGCACGCTGGTCGGTCTCGACATCGGTTTCGACCCGGAGGAACTGAACGACGAGGAAAGGGCCGGATATGCCGACCATTGCGCCGCCGCAGAGGCGCAGGTCGCGGCGTGGGAGCGGCGCGGCTTCGTCTCGCACCGGCTCGAACGCTATGCCGGCCATGCCACCATGCTGCGGAGCGAGCGTTTCGTGATCACCGGCCCGGGCGAGGCGCATACGATGGATGGCGCCGCCGCCTGCCGGGTTCTGCTGGGCGGTCTCACGGACAGGAAGCTGGGCGACCTGCATCTGCACACCCATAATTCCTGGCACCATTTCTTCGCCGATCATGCCGTCATCAGCTATCTCACCCCGCTGTCGCCGACCCGGACGGAACTGCGCACGGTATGGCTGGTCAACAGGGCGGCGCGCGAGGGCGCGGATTACGACCTGGAGCGGCTCACCGAGGTCTGGCTGGCGACCAACCGGCAGGATGCCGATCTGGTCGCGCTGGCGCAGCAGGGTGTCGCCTCGGTCGGCTATGAACCCGGCCCGCTCTCCGCCTTCTGCGAGACGCTGGTCGAACAGAACATCGCCTGGTATGTCGAGCGGCTGCGCCGGCACGGATACGGGCAATGAGCGGCGGCGCCCTGTCCGGCGACGGTGTTCTGCCGCTCGCCTGCGTGGCGATCCGGCAGGAAACGCCCAGCGCCAAGACCTATACCTTCGCCCTGCCGGATGGCGTCGGGTTCGGTTTCGAGCCGGGCCAGTTCGTCAATCTGGTCTGCCCCATCGACGGCGAGGATCACTTGCGCAGCTATTCGCTGTCCTCCTCCGCCCTGCGGCCGGGGCGGATTTCCATCACGGTGAAGCGGGTCGGGCGGGGTCTCGTTTCGAACTGGCTGTTCGACCATCTCAGGGTCGGGGATCGCCTCGGGGTGGCCGGGCCGGCCGGGGCGTTCTGCTGCGGCATGGCGCCGGAGGCGCCGGTGCTGCTGCTGACCGCCGGCAGCGGCATCACCCCGGCGGCCTCGATGCTGCGCAGCCTGTCCGATCTGGCGGC
>JBDHSR010000480.1:0-2760 GCA_039808305.1 Gemmobacter sp.
ACATGGCCCTCCGGCCCCTGCTCGACAGAGAGCTCGGCGCCGAAGCCCGCCAGCATCCGTTCGGAATGGTCGCGCGTCGGTTCGCGCTCGATCACCACCGTCTCGCCCGGCGCGTTCAGGCCCGCCAGCAGCACGGCGGATTTCACCTGCGCCGAGGCCACCGGCAGCGCGTAGCGCACCGGCACCGGGTTCGCCGCGCCGATCACGGTCATCGGCAGCCGGCCGCCCTGGCGGCCCCAGGCGCGCGCGCCGAACAGCGCGAGCGGCTCGGTCACCCGCCCCATCGGGCGCTTGCGCAGCGAGGCGTCGCCGGTGAAGGTCGCGCTCATCGCGGTGGTCGCCATGCAGCCCATGATGAGCCGCACCCCGGTGCCGGAATTGCCGCAATCGATCACATTCTCCGGCTCGCGGAAGCCGCCGACGCCGACGCCCCGCACCGACCAGGCGCCGGGGCCGTGCTGCGCCACCTCGGCCCCGAAGGCGCGCATCGCGGCGGCGGTATCGAGCACGTCCTGCCCTTCCAGCAGGCCGGTGATCCGGGTCTCGCCCACCGCCATCGCGCCGAGGATCAGCGCGCGGTGGCTGATCGACTTGTCGCCCGGCACGGCGGCGGTGCCCTTCAGCGGCCCGGACTTGCGGGCGGTCATCGGTTGCGCGTCGCCATGGCCGGACATCTCGGGCTCCCTCTCGATCCTCGTCCCCGCGTTAGCGCAAGCGCGGCGGAGGGTCCAGCCCCTCAGCGCGCAAGGAAGACCGCCGTCATCACCAGGCCGGTGGCGATCACCCCGCCGCGCAGCCAGGCCTGCGGCAGCCGCCGGGCGAAACGCGCGCCGAGCCAGCCGCCCGCCGTGGTCGCCACCGCCATGATCAGCCCCTCGCGCCAGGCGATCAGCCCGGCCGCCGCGAAGGTCGCGGTGGCGAAGACCGCCATCAGGCCCGAGAGCAGCACCTTCAGCCCGTTCATCGTGTTCATGTCGGTGAAGCCCACCAGCCCGAAGCCGGCGAGGAACAGGATGCCGAGACCGCCGTTGAAATAGCCGCCATAGACCCCGATCGCGCCGAGCAGCAGCGCCGCCGCCAGGGGCCCGGCATGGCCGCGCCCGCGCCGGTATTGCGCCGCGAGCAGGCGCGGCCCGAAGGCGAAAAGCCCGGTCGCCAGCAGCAGGAGCCACGGCACCAGCCCGTCGAACAGATCGGACGGCGTGACCAGCAGCAGCAGCGCGCCGATCAGCCCGCCCAGCAGCGTGACGGCGGCGAGTTGCCAGAGCCGCAGGCTCCCCTCCGCCCGGATGTCCTGCCGGAAGCCCCAGGCGCCGCCGAGATAGCCCGGCATCGCCGCGAAGGTCGCCGTCGCATTGGCCGGGATCGGCGGCACGCCCAGCCAGACCAGCGCCGGGAAGGTGATGAAGGTGCCGCCCCCCGCCACCGCGTTGAGCGCGCCGGCCGCGAAGCCGCTCACAACCAGGATCACCTCTGCCAGCATCGCTCTTCCTTCCCTGCCGCCTCCGGCCGTGATCGCCCGGATCGGCGGGGGTTGCAAGCCGTGGCGGCCTGCCGCTCGCCCAGCCAGACCTCCGGGTTGGTCTCGGCGAGCTGGCGGAACAGGTCCTCGCCCAGCCCCGCGCGCAGCCGCACCGCCATGGCGCGCTCCGACAGCTCCTCCTGCCGGGTCATGTAGAAATCCGAGCCGAAAAGCGTGCGCGCCCGCACGCGCGGATGGTCGAGGAACAGCCGCAGGAAGGGCAGGAACGCCTCCGACTGGAAGAGCGTGTAGGACACGTCGGTCCAGAGGTTCGGGAAATCGCCGCTCTCGATCATCTCGCGCAGGGTGACGAGGAAATTCGCCCGCCGCGCCGCCGGATCGTAGGGGTCGATCCCCTCGCCGATATAGGCCTCCCAATCCGCCTGCCCGCCGAAATGCGCGAGGTTGACCTGCATCCGGGGGAAGGCGCGCAGCACCGGGGCGAAGGCCATCGGATGCGAGAGCGCGTCGGCCTCGGCCCGCGCCAGCCGCCCGGTGACGCCGCCGCGCGAGCAATGGCTGACCACGGCGAGGCCGCGCTGATCGAGCAGCGGATAGACCTCGCGCATCAGCACCGGATGGTCGGGCGCGTAGCCGAGGCGCGGATAGAGCTTCAGCCCCCGGAAGCCCAGATCCTCGACGCAGCGCCGCACCTCCGCCGCCGCGCCCGGCAGGCGCGGGTCGCAGGCGGCGAAGGGGATCACCAGCCCCGGCCAGGCGGCGGCGAGGGCCGCCAGCTCGTCATGCTGGCGGGCGAGGCTGTCGCGGACGCCGCCGCGCCCCATCCCCGCCATCTGCATCGGCAGCACCACGAAGCGGGTGCCGCAGGGATATTGCGCCACCAGCCGGGCGAAGATCTCGGCCTGCCCACCGGACCGCGCATCGCATTGGAACCGATGCAGCCGCCCCAGCGCCTCGGCCGCGCCCTCCTGCCCCAGCGCGCGGGCGGCGAAGCCCAGTCCGCGCAGGAGCCAGGGCCGGCGGCGGAACGGCAGCAGCAGGCCATGCGGATAGCGCGCGGGAACATGGCGGTCGGTGAAGGTATGGGTGTGGCAATTGGTGATGCGCAGGCGCGGCATGGGTCCCTCCGGCTAGGAGCCGGCAGGGTGCCGCGGGAGCCCTCAAGACCGGCTGAAGCCGCCGCGCGTTCCGGCTTTGGTCCGGGCGGGCCCGCCGCTTGCCGCTTCCTCTTGGCCCAAATACCCAAGCGCGGCCGCCATCGGATGCGTCGCCGGGCA
>JBDHSR010000481.1:0-2756 GCA_039808305.1 Gemmobacter sp.
ATCGTGGTGATGGAGGACGGCCAGTTGCGCGAGGCCGGCGACCATCACGGGCTGCTGTCGCAGGGCGGCCTCTATGCCCGTCTGGCAAGCTGAGGGAACGTCATGGGCCGCACTGTCATCGCGCTCGGCCGTCTGCTTTCCGTCCGTTGGGAGGAGGTGGAGGCTTTCGCCCGCAACCTGTCGGAATTCTGCAAGACCCATGTCACGCCCGACCGGGTGGTGACGGTCGATCTGGGGGCCGGCGGGATCGAACTCCGCTGGTCCGGAAACGAGGCGGCGATCCGGCTGGAGGCGGCGCTGGAGGCCGGGCTCCAGAACCTGCGCGACACGCTGGCCCATATGCTCGACACCGTGCGCGAGGGGCTTTCCGCCAATCTGCGCTGGGAGGCGGAGGGCGATCTGGCGGGCCGCCTGCCGCCGAATTTCCGGCTGGGCCGTGTCCGCCATGCCCGGCGGATCGCGCCGCGCTTCACCCGCCTGCGGATCGAGGCCGAGGATCTGGCCTATCTGAACCAGACCGGGCTGCATCTGCGCCTGTTGCAGCCGAAGGATCCCGAAAACCCGCTCTGGCCGCGCCTGTTGCCGAACGGGCGCACCGGCTGGCCCGGCGCGGGGCATCTGCACATGCCGGTCTATACCATCCGCCGGATCGATCCGGGCGCGGGCTGGCTGGATGTCGATGTCTTCCTGCATGGCAACGGCCCGACCTGCGCCTGGGCGCAGGCCGTCCGCCCCGGTGTCGCCGTGGGGCTTTCCGGCCCCGGTGGCGGCTGGCTGCCGCAGGGGCGGCATCTGTGCCTCGGCGGCGACGAGACCGCCTTGCCGGTCATCGCCCGCATTCTGGAACAGGCCGCGCCCGACAGCCATGGCGCCGCCCTGATCGAGGTCGGGGACGCCGCCGAGATCCAGCCCGTTTCCGCGCCCGCCGGGGTGGAGCTGGTCTGGCTGGTCCGCCACCGCGATCCCGGCCTGCGCGAAAGCTTCACCCGCGCCGCCGCCCGCGCCCATGCCGCCGATCCGGGGGCCGAAATCCTGTTCGGCGGCGAGAAGGACGACGCCCTCGCCATCCGCGCCGCGCTGCGCGAGAGTTTCGGCCGCCTGCCCGGTACCATCTCGACCAGCGCCTACTGGTCGCGCGGCGCCTGATTGGGTGACGGTCCGTCCCGGGGTATCGCGGGCGATCCGGCAGGGTGCCGGTGCCGGGCGGGGCCGGCCGGAAAGCATCGGGGCCGGACCATGAACACCGCCGGCATCCCATGGCTGGGCCGCCTCCCCCCCGATCCGTTCCCGCCGCCCTGCCGAAGCGGCGGGATGCCGCGCGGCGATCCCGGCCTGTCATTCGGGCGCTTCCCCAAGGGAGCCCGTCCTCACATCCTCGGATCGAAGCCCTGAAGCGGGTCGGAGCGGGACAGCGCGATCAGCCGCTCGCGCAGCCGCATCGCCAGGGGCGAGAGCGGACGGCGGCGCAGATCCAGCAGGTAATAGGGCGAGACCCGGATGTCGTGCGGCACCCGCAGCGCCACGAAGCCCGCGGCGATCGGCGGCCGGACCAGCAGTTGCATCACCTCGTCCGACAGCGGCGCCACCGCGTCGCTTTCCGCCAGATAGGCCAGCGTCAGCAGCACCGAGGGGCTGTTGACCACATTGAACGGCTCGGTCAGGCCCAGGCCGGCGAAGGCCGCCAGCGCCGCCTCGCGGATCGGGGCGCCCCGGCTCTGGATGATCCATTCGTGGCCGTGCAGCTCGGTCAGCGTCACCGAGGCGGCGCGGGCCAGCGGATGACCGGCGCGCACGACGAAGCTGACCTTCTCGTCGCGCATCGGCAGGATGTTGAAGGCCTGGCTGTCGAATTCCGGCAGGATGCGCCCGATCGCCATGTCCAGCTCGCCCGCCATCAGCAGCGTCAGCAACTCGCGCGAGGGCATGGCGTCGATGCTGATGTCGGCGTCCGGCGCCTGCCGCTTGATGTCGCGCACCGCCTGCACGAGAAACCGCACCGCCGGGCCGGTGACCGCGCCGATCCGCACCGATCCGGCGAAGCCGTCGCGCAGGTTCACCAGATCGCTCGCCATGCTGGCCATCTCGCGCAGCACCACGCGGGCGCGGCGCAGCACGGCCCGCCCGGCCTCGGTCGGCTCCATCCCGCGCGGCTGGCGCAGGAACAGCGGCCCGCCGACCTGCCGCTCGATCTCGGCCAGCATGCGCGAGGCGGCGGGCTGGGTCATTCCCAGGGTCTCGGCGGCGGATTGCAACTGGCCCTGATCGGCGATCTCCTGGATCAGCTGCAAGCCGGCGGGTTTCAGCATCAGGCGGGCGGCGGGTTTAGACATATCATTTCCGCTATGAAGATTGGCATAAAACTCATTTTACTATCATGTCTCGGAAAAGCTATGCCTCATCCAGCCGAGGGAGACGGCGACAGGATGGACCCGGGCCCAACACCCGGTGCCCCAGGGAGGGAAGCATGAAATTCAAATTCGCCACCGCCGCGCTGGCGCTGGGTGTTTCGGTCATGGCCTTCGGCGCCGTGGCGGAAACCATCGGGATCGCCATGCCGACGAAAAGCTCGTCGCGCTGGATCTCGGACGGCAATTCCATGGTCGAGCAGTTCACCGCCGCCGGATACGGCACCGACCTGCAATATGCCGAGGACGACATCCCGAACCAGCTCGCCCAGATCGAGAACATGATCACCAAGGGCGTCGATGTGCTGGTGATCGCGGCCATCGACGGCACCACGCTGTCGAACGCGCTGG
>JBDHSR010000482.1:0-2715 GCA_039808305.1 Gemmobacter sp.
ACATAGCCGCCGGTGCGGACGATGGCGAATTCCACCTGGCCGTCCTTGCTCACGCCGTAAAGCGCGCGATGCTGGAGTTGGTCGATCTCGACGCCGGAAACGACTTCTTCGCCGGAGAAGCCTTCCGGGATCTTCGGCTTGCCCTCGTAGACCGCCACCTTGCCGAGCGAGCCGACCTTCTTGCCGCGCGTATAGGTGTTGTCGCCGTCGAAGGCGAGGTTGTCGACCTTGAAGGTGTCGGTCTTGCGATTGTAGCTGACCTTGGTGACATAGCCGTTGCCGCTGTTGCCGTCCTGCCCGTCATCCCCGCGCGCCTCGTAGCGGACGATGTTGCTCGTGGGCTTCGGGCTGGGCGTGCCGGGCGGCACCTCGCGGTCGCCGTCGATGCCGGGATCCGTGGGATCGGTCGGATCCGTCGGGTCGGTGGGATCCGTCGGGTCGGTGTCGTCATCCACGAAGGGGCTGCCGGAGCAGGCTGCAAGCACGAGAAGCGCGAAAAGCGCGGGGCGGACGCTGGACATGAGGGAACCTGAGCCTGTATCGTTTCGGGTCAGGATCGCAGAAAATTGAACGAAGTCAATGCGTTTCAGTGCGTTCCTCAGATCGTCCACAGCCCCCTGCGACAAGCCGGCATCACCCGCATCATCCTGTGGGTTCTGCGGGGCGGCGCGCCCAGATATAGTGGCGGCCGACTCACCAAAGGATCACGCCCATGCCCCTGACGCCCGAGCAGCACGCCGAGATCGCCGCCCTTCGCGCCAGCCCGCGCCCCACCCTGCGCGCCGTGTCGGAGGGGATGGAGGCGCATCTCTATCTCGCGCATGAGGTGCTCGACCACGGTTTCGTCCGGGTGATCGACTATATGGGCGACGACGCGGCCATCGTGCAGGCGGCGCGGGTCTCCTACGGCGCGGGCACGAAGAAGGTGAACGACGACAGCGGCCTCATCCGCTACCTGATGCGGCACTGGCATTCGACGCCCTTCGAGATGTGCGAGCTGAAGCTGCATGTGAAGCTGCCGATCTTCGTGGCGCGGCAATGGATCCGCCACCGCACCGCCAATGTGAACGAATATTCCGCCCGCTATTCGATCATGGACCGCGAGTTCTACATCCCGCAGCCCGAACATCTGGCGGCGCAGTCGACGGTGAACAACCAGGGCCGCGGCGCCGTGCTGGAGGGGGCGGAGGCCGCGCGTGTGCTGGAAATCCTGAAATCCGACGCCGCGCGCAGCTACGACCATTACGAGGAGATGCTGAGCCAGGACGGCCAGCAGGGCCTCGCCCGCGAACTGGCCCGGATGAACCTGCCGGCCAATATCTATACGCAATGGTATTGGAAGGTGGACCTGCACAACCTGTTCCACTTCCTGCGCCTGCGCGCCGATCCCCATGCGCAATACGAGATCCGCGTCTATGCCGAGGCCATCGCGAAGGTGGTGGCCGACTGGGTGCCGGTCGCCTTCGCCGCCTTCGAGGATTACCGGATGGGCGGGGCCACGCTCTCGGCCAAGGCCGTCGCCGTATTGAAGCGCCGGCTGGCCGGCGAGACGGTGGGGCAGGCGGAGAGCGGGATGTCGAAAGGGGAGTGGCGGGAGTTTACCGAGGTCTGGGGCTGACCCGCCCCTTGCCTGCCCGCCGGGCGCGGGCTACCCCTGTGCCGTCAACCGGAGACCCCTGCCATGATCCTCTATGGAATCCCCACCTGCGATACCTGCAAGAAGGCGGTCAAGGCGCTGGAAAGCGCGGGGCGGGGCGTGACCTTCCGCGACATCCGCAAGGAACCGCTGTCGGAGGCCGAGATCGCCCGCATGGTGGCGGAGTTCGGCGACCGGATCGTCAACAAATCCTCTACCACCTATCGCGGCTTCAACGATTTCCTGAAGGCGTCGGAGCCCGAGGCGCAGATCGCGGCGCAGCCCACCGTGATGAAGCGCCCGGTGATCGAGGCGGAGGGGCGATGGTTCCTCGGCTGGGACGCGGCGGTGCAGGCGGCCCTGCTGGAGTGACCGGCCTCCCCGGGGCGGCGTGCCGGCCGGAAGCCAGCGCCCCCGAAATGAGAAACGGCCCCCGAAGGGGCCGCTTTCCAATCTGATCCGCCCTCAGAGCAGCTTGAGATCCGATGCCGAGGACCGGCCGTCGCGACCGGATTGCAGCTCGAACGCGATCTTCTGGTTGTCGCTCAGGCCCTTCAGCCCGGCGCGTTCCACTGCCGAGATATGGACGAACACGTCCTTGCCGCCATCATCTGGCGCGATGAACCCGTAACCCTTGGTGGCGTTGAACCATTTCACGGTGCCGGTCGGCATGCCGCTTTCTCCCTTATCAGACATTCCCGGGGCGAGATTGCCGCGGGTCGTGCAGCCAGGTCTTCCACTTCTCCGGCTGCCTGCTGGCAGGAGGCGGTCGAAAGTCTGTCGTCACAGGCGGAATGATGACACCGATTCGCGAAAAAGCAATAAAAATTGGAGGGGCGGCGCGGACGCCGCCCGGCAAGCGGGGCTGGTGCTAGGCCGGTCTGCCGCGCCCGTCAGGGCATCCGCGCGGCAAGGCCGAGTTCGGCGGTAATCGCGTCAAGACTCTGCGTCTCGGTCCGGTTTTCGCCGAGGCGGCGGACGGAGACGGTGCGATCTTCCACCTCTTTCATGCCGATGGCAAGGATCACCGGCACCTTGCCGACCGAATGTTCGCGGACCTTGTAGTTGATCTTCTCGTT
>JBDHSR010000483.1:0-2709 GCA_039808305.1 Gemmobacter sp.
GGCGGGCGGCATCGGGTTTCGCAGATGGGCCATCTCGGGGCTGAATGACCATCGCGCCCCCACCGTCAACATCCCGCCGGACATTCGATCCGGCGGGATGAGGTGGGGTCAGGTTGGGTCACCTTGCAAGCAGCGCCCACCGGAGTCTTCCCCCCGGCCCGTTCCTTTTACGGCGAGTCGGTTAGCAAAAGGTTAACGAAAGGGTCAATAACGGGTGGTGGCTGTGCGGCGCCGTGCCGTCTCCCGGTGGCAAACCGCGCGGCCGGCCCGCTGGGCTCTGGCCTTCGCCCGCCGGACATGGCAGGGTCGGCGCGACGCGCCAGAACCCGGGGGGAAGGATGACGGCAGAGCCGGTCTTCGACGGACATAACGACATTCTGCTGAGATTGCAGATGGCGCCGAAACGGCGCGCGATGATCTGGGTCGAGGGCGAGGGGCAGGGCCATCTCGACCTGCCGCGCATGAAGGCGGGCGGTTTCGCCGGCGGCATGTTCGCCATCTATGTCCCGAGCCCCGCCGATCCCGGCGCGCCGGATTACGACGCGATGATGGACAGCCCGCCCTATGAGGTGGAATTGCCGGCGATGATCCCGCTGGGCGTGGCGCAGCCGGTCGCCCTGTCGATGGCGGGGCATCTGCTGTGGATGGAGCGCGCCTCGCAGGGGGCGTTCCGGCTGTGCCGGACGGTGGCCGAGATCGAGGCGGCCCGCGCCGCCGGGGCCATCGCCGGCGTCATGCATATGGAAGGGGCGGAGGCGATCGACGAGAGCCTCGACGCGCTGCACAGTTTCCACGCCCTCGGCCTGCGCTCGCTGGGGCCGGTCTGGTCGCGGCCGACCATCTTCGGCCATGGCGTGCCGTTCCGCTTTCCCGGCACCCCCGATACCGGGCCGGGCCTGACCGAGGCGGGCAAGCGGCTGATCCGCGAATGCAACGCGCTGCGCATCGTGATCGACCTCAGCCATCTCAACGCGGCGGGGTTCGACGATGTGGCGGCGCTGTCCGACGCGCCGCTGGTCGCCACCCATTCCAACGCCCATGCCATTACTCCCTCCACCCGCAACCTGACCGACCGGCAACTGGCGATGATCCGCGACTCGGGCGGCATGGTGGGGCTGAACTTCGCCACGGTCTTCCTGCGCGAGGACGGCAAGCGTTCGGCCCGCATGGGCTGGGAGCCGGTGCTGCGCCATCTCGACCATCTGATCGCGCATCTGGGCGAGGATCATGTCGGCTTCGGCTCCGATTTCGACGGGGCGGAAGTGCCGCAGGGCATCGGCGACGCCGCCGGCCTGCCGAACCTGCTGGCCGCGCTGCGGGCGCATGGCTATGACGAGGCGCTGATCGCCAAGCTGCGCTGGTCGAACTGGATGACCGTGCTGCGGCGCATCTGGGGCGCGTGAGGGCAGGGGGCGCTCGCGCCCCCTCTTGGCCTGCGGCCAATTCACCCCCCGAGGATATTTTCGGACAGAAAATGAAGCAGGGCGGCGCGTCTCAGGTGCGGAAATGCTTGGCGAGCTTCAGGCCCTGGCCCTGATAGTTCGAGGCGATCCCGGCGCCGTAGAGGGTTTCGGGGCGCGCGGCCATCCGTTCATAGACCAGCCGCCCGACGATCTGGCCGTGCTCCAGCACGAAGGGCGCCTCGTGGCAGCGCACTTCCAGCACGCCGCGCGAGCCGGCGCCGCCCGCCGCCGAATGGCCGAAGCCGGGATCGAAGAAGCCGGCGTAATGGACGCGGAATTCCCCCACCATGGCGAGATAGGGCGCCATCTCGGCGGCATAATCGGGCGGGATGGTCACCGCCTCGCGGCTGACGAGGATGTAGAAGGCGCCGGGGTCGAGGATGATGCGGCCCTCGCGGGTGCGGACCTCCTCCCAGAACTCCGCCGCCGGGTAATGGCCGATGCGCGACAGGTCGACGACGCCGGTATGGGGCTTGGCGCGGTAGCCGACCAGATCGCCCTCCGCCGGGCGCAGGTCGACCGAGAAGCCGAGCCCTTCCGAGATCACCGGCGGGCTGTCCACCAGCGGCTCGCGCCGGTGCAGCGCCATGAGGGCGGCGTCGTCGAGCAGCGCCTGGCCCCGGCGGAACCGGATCTGGTTCAGCCTTTGCCCGGCGCGGGCCAGCACCGAGAAGCTGCGCGGGCAGACCTCGGCGTAAAGCGGGCCGGCATAGCCCTCGGCGATCCGGTCGAACTCCACCCCGCCATCGGTGATGGTGCGGGTCAGCAGGTCGAGCCGCCCGGTGGAGCTTTTGGCATTGGCCACCGCCGTCACGCCCGGCGGCAGCGCCAGCCGCTCCATCAGCGGGATGACATAGACGCAGCCCTTTTCCAGCACCGCGCCCTGGGTGAGGTCGATCCGGTGCATCTCGAACTCGGCGATGCGCTCGGCCACGCTGCGGCCCTGCCCGGCGAGGAAGGAGGCGCGCACCCGGTAGGCCACCGTCCCCAGCCGCAGGTCGAGGCTGGCGGGCTGCACCTGATCGGGCAGGATGGCGGGATCGGCGGCGAGGATGCCTTCGGCGATCAGGCGGCGCAGGCTCTGCGCCGGCAGCACTCCGGTCTCGGTCATCCGCCTCTCCTGTCTGTCAAAAAAACCCGCCCTGTTGCCAGGAGCGGGTGTTTTTCGATGGTCGGGCCGGTGAGATTCGAACTCACGACCTTCCGCCCCCCAGACGGACGCGCTAACCAGGCTGCGCCACGGCCC
>JBDHSR010000484.1:0-2700 GCA_039808305.1 Gemmobacter sp.
GGCGGTAGGGATCGAACCTACGACCAATTGATTAACAGTCAACTGCTCTACCGCTGAGCTACGCCGGAACACGGGGCGGTGTATAGCGGGGGTGACTCGGGGGGGCAAGGGGGCGGGGCGGAAAATTTTCGGGGGGACGGCGATTTTCCGGCGGGCCTCAGGGCAGGCGGAAGCGGGTCTCGGGCAGGGGGCCGTCTCCGGCGCGGGCGGCGTCGCGGTGGATCAGGTCGATGAGATGGGCCAGCAGGTTGCGGCGGGCGGCGGGCAGCAGGGCCGGGGCCACGTCCCGATAGACCCGGGCGGTCAGGGTGGCGAGGTCGGCGGGGCCGGGGGCGAGGGCGGCGAGGATGGCGGTTTCGCGGGCGCGGCGATGGGCGATCAGCTCCGAGAGCCGCCCGGCGGGGTCGTCGATCATCGCGCCATGGGCGGGCAGCAGGCGGCGCCAGCCCGCCGCGCGCAGCCGCTCCAGCTGCGCCATGTAGTCGGTCATGTCGCCCTCGGGCGGCGAGACCAGCGAGGGGGCCCAGCCCATGACGTGATCGCCGCTGAACAGCAGGTCGCCGAGCGCGAAGCACAGATGCCCGCCCATATGGCCGGGGGTGTGCAGCGCGGCGAGGCGCCAGTGGTCCGATTCGACCGCCATGCCGTCGGCCAGCACGGCGTCGGGGGCGAAGGCGCGGTCCACCCCCTCGCCGCCCTCCAGCCCGTCGAGCCCGGCCATCCGCGCCGAGCGGCCGGTGCCGGCGGGGCCGAAGGCCAGCACCGGCGCGCCGGTCGCCTCGGCCAGCGGGCGGGCCAGCGGCGAGTGGTCCATATGGGCATGGGTGACGAGGATATGGCTGATCCGTTCGCCCGGCGCCAGCGCCGCCAGAATCGCCTGAAGATGGCCGGGCAGGGCGGGGCCGGGGTCGATCACCGCCACCGATCCGCGCCCGACGAGGAAGGTATTGGTGCCCCAATGCGTCATCGGCGAGGGGTTCTCGGCGCGCACCAGCCGCACCTCCGGCGCGATCTCGACCGGGGTTCCGGCGGGAAACGGGGTCATGGCGGGTCTCCTCTTCCGTGGCGGGCGGGCAGGGGATAGGCTGGCCCCATGACGTTCCGCCTGAAATCCATCCTGCCGCGCGGCCTTTACGGGCGCGCCCTGCTGATCCTGATCGTGCCCATCGTCACGATCCAGCTCGTCGTGTCCATAGCCTTCATCCAGCGGCATTTCGAGCGGGTGACGCAGCAGATGACCGGCGGCGTCGCGCAGGAGCTGCGGCTGCTTTTCGCCGAGCACGCGGCGGGCCGGCCGGCCGAGGCGGCGGCGCTGGCCGAGGGGCTGGGGATCCGGCTCGACCGGATCGCCGATCCGCTGCTGACGGTGCGCTACGACGCCTGGGATCTGTCGGGCCGGGTGGTGGCCGAGACGCTGAGGGCCGAGGTGCCGGGTTTCCTCGGCGCCGATCTGGTGCGGCGGGACGGCAAGGTGGTGGCGGATTTCCGGGCCGGCGACGGCTTCCTGCGCGCGACCGTCGACCGCAAGCGCACCTCGGCCACCAATCCGCATCAGCTTCTGGTGCTGATGATCGCGACCTCGGTCCTGATGACGCTGATCGCCTATCTGTTCCTGCGCAACCAGATGGCGCCGATCGCCCGGCTGGCGCAGGCGGCGGAGGCCTTCGGCAAGGGCCGGCACATCCCCTACCGGCCGCGCGGCGCGACCGAGGTGCGGGCGGCGGGGGCGGCCTTCCTCGACATGCGCACCCGGATCGAGCGCGCCATCGAAAGCCGCACCCGGATGCTCTCCGGCGTCAGCCACGACCTGCGCACGCCGCTGACCCGGCTGAAGCTGGGCCTGTCGATGCTGCCCGAGGACGACGAGACCGAGGCGCTCCTGGGCGATGTGGCGGATATGGAGCGGCTGGTCGACGAATTCCTCGCCTTCGCACGGGGCGACGCCACCGAGGAGACCGAGACCGCCGATCTGGCGCTGCTGCTGCGGCGCGCGGCGGAGAATGCCGGCCGGGCGGGGCAGGCGGTGGAGCTGCGGGGCTGCGACGGCGCGGCGATGCTGCGGATGCGCCCGGCGGCGGTGACGCGGGCGGTGGAGAACCTGCTGGCCAATGCCCGCCGCTATGGCAGCCGGGTGCGGCTGAGCCTGCTGCCGGGCGAGCGCAGCCTGCGGATCCTGGTCGAGGATGACGGGCCGGGCATCCCGAAGGAGCGGCGGGAGGAGGCGGTGCAGCCCTTCTCGCGGCTCGACGGGGCGCGCGATCCGAACCGGGGCGGCGGGGTCGGCCTCGGCCTCGCCATCGCCGGGGACATCGCGCGCAGCCATGGCGGCACGTTGCGGCTGGGCGAAAGCGAGGATCTGGGGGGGCTGCGCGCCGAACTGGTGCTGGCGCGCTGAGATCAGCGCGGGGCGGCGAGGATCAGCGCCCAGCCGGGCCGGCCGCCCGGCGTCTCGGCATAGCCGAAGCCGGCCTCGGTGGCGGCCGGGCCGAGCAGGTTGCGCCGGTGCCCGGCCGAGGCCAGCCAGCGCCCCACCATCTCCTCCGCCGAGGCGACGCCGCCGAAGCCCACATTCTCGGCGACATGGCGCCAGGCGTAGCCCGCGGCGCCGACGCGGCGGGCGAGGCCGGCGCCGTCGGCCCCGCGATGGCCGGCGGCCTGCGCGGCGGCGATGGCGCGGGCCTGATCCTGCGCCGCGAGGTC
>JBDHSR010000485.1:0-2689 GCA_039808305.1 Gemmobacter sp.
CGGGTCGCCGCCTGTTTCGGCTGCGAGACATGCAGCACCCAGCCGCGCCGCCGGCCCGGGGTCAGCGCCTCGAAGGCGGCGCGGAAGGCCGGGTCGCTGTCCAGCCGGTCCGCCAGTTCCGCCGGATAGTCCAGATCGTCCTTCGGGAAATCGACCTTCAGCCCCGCCGCCTCCACCGCGATCGCCGAGGCGATCAGCGCGCGGATCTGCGGCCGAAGCCGCTCGATCCGGGCGGTATCGGTGAAGTTGAGGCCACGGGAGGAGCGCGAGTTATCACCCGGCGCCTCCAGCAGCCCCTCCGGGTCGTCGAGCAGCACGCCCTTGAAGAAGCCGAGCGCGGCGCGGTCCTTGAAGCCCCAGAGGATCGCCACATTGGCCCCCCGCCAGGTGTAGACCGGCGAGCGCCACTTGAAGGCCTCGGTCAGCGGGCTGTCGAGCAGCAGGGCGCGCAGGGCCAGCAACTCGTCGCGCCAGGTGGTCAGCCCGGCGAAATGGGCTTCGGCCTCGGGATCGGTCTGCGGCATCGGCCCTCCTTCCGCTGCGGGCGGGAAGTGTGGCGCGGGCGGGCGGCGCTGTCGAGAGGGCCGCCGCCCTTCCGCCGCCGGATCGGCGGGTGCCCGCGCGACCGCGCCGGAGGGCCGCCCGCACCCCGCCGGACCAGCCGGTCAGAGCGGCAGCGCCTTCTCCACCAGCCGCGCGAAGAAGCTGGCGCCGACCGGCGCGGCCTCGTCGTTGAAATCGAAGGCAGGGTGATGCAGCCCGGCGCCGGGGCCGGTGCCGAGGAAGAGATAGGCGCCGGGCCGCGCCTCCAGCATGTAGCTGAAATCCTCCGACCCCATCTCGCGCGGGGAATTGGCGCGCACCAGCGCCTCGCCCGAGATCTCGGCGGCGACCCCGGCGGCGAAGGCGGCCTGTTCGGGATGGTTCACCGTCGCCGGATAGCCCCAGTCGTAGTCGATCCGCGCCTTCACCCCGAAGGCCGCCGCATGACCCTCCACGATCTCGTGGAAGCGCTGTTTCAGAAGCTTCCGCACCTCGGGATCGAAGCAGCGGATGGTGGCGCAGAACATCGCCTCTTCCGGGATGATGTTCGAGGCGGTGCCGGCATGGATCTGCGTCACCGAGATCACCACCTCGTCCAGCGCATAGACGTTGCGGGTGATGATGGTCTGCACCGCCTGCACCATGGCGACCACCGCCACGATGGGATCGACGCATTCATGCGGCGTCGCGCCATGGCCGCCGCGCCCGGTGACGTAGACGAAGGCGGTGTCGACCGAGGCCATCAGCGCGCCCGGATTGGTCTGGAACTGCCCGAAGGGCACGCCGGGGGCGTTGTGGATGCCATAGACCTCGCGGATGGCGAAACGGTCCATCACGCCCTCCTGCACCATGACATTGCCGCCGCCGCCGTCTTCCTCGGCGGGCTGGAACAGGAGCGCCACCCGGCCCTTGAAGCGCCGCGTCTCGGCGAGGTATTTCGCCGCGCCGAGCAGCATGGCGACATGGCCGTCATGGCCGCAGGCATGCATCTTGCCCGGCACTTTCGAGGCGTGCTCCGCCCCGGTGATCTCGGTGATCGGCAGCGCGTCCATGTCGGCGCGCAAGCCGATGGTCGGCCCCTCGCCCGTGCCGTCGATGATCGCCACCACGCCGGAGGTGGCGATGCCCTCGTGGATCTCGTCCACCCCGATCTCGCGCAGGCGAGCCACGATGAAGGCGGCGGTCTCGTGGCACTGGAACTCCAGCTCCGGGTTCTGGTGCAGATGCCGGCGCCACGCCTTCATCTCCTCGGCGTAATCGGCGATGCGGTTGAGCACGGGCATGGTGTGGACTCCTCGGGGCGTTCAGGTCTAAGCCCGCAGGGAACCCCAAAACCGACGGAGCCGCAATGCCCAAGCGCCCCCTTCCCCGCCCCGAAAGCGACGCCCTCGTGCATGACGCAGGGGCAGGCATCGACAGGCTGCTGGAGATCATGGCCCGGCTGCGCGCCCCCGACGGCTGCCCCTGGGACCGCGAGCAGAGCTTCGCCACCATCGCGCCCTATACGCTGGAAGAGGCGCATGAGGTGGCCGACGCCATCGCCCGCGAGGCCTGGGGAGAGCTGAAGGGGGAGCTGGGCGATCTGCTGTTCCAGGCGGTCTATCACGCGCAACTGGCCGAGGATGCGGGGCTTTTCGCCTTCGAGGACGTGGCGCGGGCAGCCTCCGACAAGATGGTGGCGCGCCATCCGCATGTCTTCGGCGATGAGAGCAACGCCAAGGACGCCACGCAGCAGACCGCCGACTGGGAGCGGCTGAAGGCGGCGGAGCGCGGCCCGGCCCGCACGCTCGACGGGGTGGCGCTGGCGCTGCCGGCGCTGACGCGGGCGGTGAAGTTGCAGAACCGCGCGGCGCGGGTCGGCTTCGACTGGCCCTCCACCGCCGAGGTGGTGGACAAGCTCGTCGAGGAGGCGCGCGAGCTGGTGGAGGCGCGCGAGAGCCTGACCCAGGCGGAGGTCGAGGAGGAATTCGGCGACCTCCTCTTCGTCGTCGCCAATCTGGCGCGGCATCTGAAGATCGACCCCGAAGCCGCCCTGCGCGCCGCCAATGCCAAGTTCGCCCGCCGCTTCGGCCGGATCGAGGACTGGCTGGCCGAGACCGGCCGCCGCCCCGCCGAGAGCGATCTGGCCGAGATGGACGCGCTGTGG
>JBDHSR010000486.1:0-2680 GCA_039808305.1 Gemmobacter sp.
TGGCCGAAACCCTGCTGAGCGGGGATCACGGCGCGCGCACCGCCCGGGCCACGGCGCGGCCGAGCTTCCGATGCGCCCCGGCCTCGAAATGCACGCCATCGACCGGGCTGACCGCGATCACCGTGCCCGCGTCAAGGAACCCCGCCCCGCGCGAGGCGGCAAGGCCGCGCAGCAGTGCCGGCAGCGCCCGCGATTTCGCGGCGCCGCCCCAGAAATCGGCGGCGAGCACACCCGCCTCCTCCACCGGGGGCGGGCAGATCAGCAGCACCCGGAAGCCGCCATGCCGGGTCTGCATCTCCACCCCCGTCGCGAGGTCGAGCAATCCGGCCAGCCCGCCCGCGACCGTCTCGGGCGAGGCGCCGAAACGGGTCTTCACGTCATTGGTGCCGAGCATGATGGTCAGCACGTCGATCGGCCCGTGGCTCTGCAAGGCCTGCCGCAGCGCGGGATGGCCGTTCATCAGCCCGTCGAGGCCGGGATCGTCGAATTGCGCGGTGCGGCCGGGCAGGCCCTCCTCGACCAGTTCCCAATCCGGGCCCAGCTCCTCCAGCGCCACGCGCGGCCAGCGGGTGCGGCCATCGTGGCGGGCATAGCTCACCCGGTCGGTCATCGGCGGGGTGCCGTGGGTATTGCTGTCGCCGAAGGTCAGAAGCACCGGCATCGCGTCTCTCCGTTTCGCGCGAGGCTAGACGAGGCGGCGCGCGGCTGCAAACCCCCTTGGCCTTTGGCCCCGCGCGGCCCATATAGGGGCCAGCATTCTTCGCATGAGGACCCGCATGTTCGGACAGACCGACACCGCCGCCCCGAAGGGCGACCTGATCAAGGATTCCTCCGAGGCCACCTTCATGGCCGACGTGATCGACATGAGCCGCGAGGTTCCGGTCATCGTCGATTTCTGGGCGCCGTGGTGCGGCCCCTGCAAGCAGCTCGGCCCGGCGCTGGAGGCGGCGGTGACCGCCGCCAAGGGCCGGGTGCGGATGGTGAAGGTCGATGTCGACCAGAACCAGATGATCGCCGCGCAACTGCGCATCCAGTCGATCCCCACCGTCTACGCCTTCTGGCAGGGCCAGCCGGTCGATGGCTTCCAGGGCGCGCTGCCGGCTTCCGAACTCGCCAAGTTCGTGGAACGGGTGGCGGCACTGGGCGGCGACGGCGGTCTGGGCGAGGCGATCGAGGCCGCCGAACAGGCGCTGGCCGAGGGCGATGCCGTCTCCGCCGCCGAGATCTTCGCCGCCATCCTCGGCGAGGAGGCGGAGAATGCCGCCGCCTATGGCGGGCTGGTGCGCAGCCATCTCGCCGCCGGCAACCTCGATCAGGCCGAGGCCTTCCTCGCCGCCGCGCCGGCGAAGATCGCCCATGCCAAGGAGGTCGAGGCCGCCCGCGCCCAGCTCGAACTGGCGAAACAGGCCGCCAATGCCGGACCCGAGGCCGAGCTGCGCGCCGCCGTCGCCGCCGACCCGGAGAACCATCAGGCGCGCTTCGACCTCGCGGTGGCGCTGAACGCCGCCGGCAAGGTCGAGGAGGCGGTGGACGAATTGCTCGACCTGTTCCGCCGCGACCGCGAATGGAACGACGGCGCCGCCCGCGCCCAGCTTTTCACCATTTTCGAGGCGCTGAAGCCGCAGGACCCCATCGTGCTGAAGGGGCGGCGGAAGCTGTCGTCGATGATCTTCGCCTGACGGCCCGCCGGCCGAGGGGAGCCCGCCATGATCAAACCGGCCGACCTGCCCGACGTGATCCCCGTCTTCCCGCTGCCGGGCGCGCTGCTGCTGCCGCGCGGCCGGCTGCCGCTCCACATCTTCGAGCCGCGCTACCTGGCGATGCTGTCCGATTGCCTGAAGACCGACCACCGGATCATCGGCATGATCCAGCCGCGCGAGGTGCCGGGGACGGCGGAACGCAAGCTTCACGCCATCGGCTGCGCCGGCCGGCTGACCGCGTTTTCCGAAACCGAGGACGGCCGCTACATGATCACGCTGACCGGCCTGTCGCGGTTCCGGCTGCGCGAGGAATTGCCGGGCTTCCAGCCCTATCGCCGCTGCGCGGTCGACTGGGCCCCCTTCGCCCGCGACCTCGGCCCGGCGGAAACCGATCCCGGCTTCCGCCGCGACGATTTCCTCGACCTGCTGTCGCGCTTCTTCACCGCGCAGGGCCTGGCGAGCGACTGGGGCAGCCTGCGCGAGGCGGAAACGGAGCTGCTCATCAACTCGCTCTCGATGCTCTGTCCGTTCGAGCCGGCGGACAAGCAGGCGCTGCTGGAGGCGCCCTCGCTCGCCACCCGGCGCGAGACCTTGGTGGCCCTGCTGGAAATCGCCCTGCGCGGCGGCACGGAAGGAGAAAGACCGCAATGAGCGATCATGTCGTGGTGGAGCGCCGCATGCTGGAGTCGCTGGTCTGCCCGGTGACCCAGGCGCAACTGACCTGGGATGCGGAGCGGCAGGAGCTGGTCTCCCGCGCCGCCAACCTCGCCTTCCCGGTGCGCGACGGTATCCCGATCATGCTGGTCTCGGAGGCCCGGCCGCTCGAATGACGATGGCCGGGCAGGGGGGCTGTCTGCCCCCCACGGCCCTTCGGGCCTCCCCCCGAGGATATTTTCGGACAGAAAAATGGCGGGAAGCGCGCCCTTGTTCATTTTCTGTCCCCAAATATCCTCAGGGGGTGAATTGGCCGCAGGCCAAGA
>JBDHSR010000487.1:0-2679 GCA_039808305.1 Gemmobacter sp.
CTGTCGAGCCCGCGGCCATGGCGCGCCCGCTGGCCGAACCGCCGGCCTCCGTCCCGCTGACGCTGGAGGCCAGCCATGCCGAGGCCGCGCTGCGGCTGGACCGCCCGGCGCCGCTCCTGCGTCCCGTCGCCACTCGCGTGCCGGCCGCCGCCGCGCCGCTGCCGCCGCAACCGCAATGGCGCGACGCCGCCCCGGCGGTGGAACCCGGCTGGAACGCGCCGCTGGCCGAGTCCTTCGAGGCCGATCCCTTCGCCGCCGGCGCCGAATGGGAGCCCGACGACAATTTCGAGCCGGATTTCGACCCGGCCCCCGTGGCACCGGCCAGCCGCCACAGCGCCCCCCTCTTCGCCCCCGAGGTGAAGCGCGGCGTGGTGCAGCACCCGGCCAAGAAACCGCTCGCCCCCTCGCGCCAGGCGGTGGCCGAGGCGCAGCCGCGGCTGAAATTCGAAGAGATCGCCCAGCCGCAATACGAGCTGCCGCCGCTCTCGCTGCTGGCCTCCGCCTCCACCGTGCAGCGCCATACGCTGTCCGACGAGGCGCTGGAGGAAAACGCCCGGATGCTGGAATCGGTGCTCGACGATTACGGCGTGAAGGGCGAGATCGTCTCGGTCCGTCCCGGCCCGGTGGTCACGATGTACGAGCTCGAACCCGCGCCGGGCCTGAAGGCCAGCCGGGTGATCGGCCTCGCCGACGACATCGCGCGGTCGATGTCGGCGCTCTCGGCGCGGGTCTCCACCGTGCCGGGCCGCTCGGTGATCGGGATCGAACTGCCCAACGCGGCGCGCGAGAAGGTGGTGCTGCGCGAGATCCTCTCGGCCCGCGAATTCGGCGACGGCAACCAGCGGCTGCCGCTGGCGCTCGGCAAGGACATCGGCGGCGATCCCATCGTCGCCAACCTCGCCAAGATGCCCCACCTGCTGATCGCCGGCACCACCGGCTCCGGCAAGTCGGTCGCGATCAACACCATGATCCTGTCGCTGCTCTACAAGCTGACGCCCGAGGAATGCCGCCTCATCATGATCGACCCGAAGATGCTGGAACTCAGCGTCTATGACGGCATCCCGCATCTGCTGTCGCCCGTCGTCACCGATCCGAAGAAGGCGGTGGTCGCCCTGAAATGGGTGGTGGGCGAGATGGAGGAACGCTACCGCAAGATGTCGAAGATGGGGGTGCGCAACATCGACGGCTATAACGGCCGCGTGCGCGAGGCGCTGGCGGCGGGCGAGCTGTTCCGCCGCACCGTCCAGACCGGCTTCGACGAGGATACCGGCGAGCCGGTGTTCGAGACCGAGGAATTCGCCCCGGTCGCGCTGCCCTATATCGTGGTGATCGTCGACGAGATGGCCGACCTGATGATGGTGGCCGGGAAAGAGATCGAGGCCTGCATCCAGCGCCTCGCGCAGATGGCGCGCGCCTCCGGCATCCACCTCATCATGGCGACGCAGCGGCCTTCGGTCGACGTGATCACCGGCACCATCAAGGCGAACTTCCCGACCCGGATCTCCTTCCAGGTGACCTCGAAGATCGACAGCCGCACCATCCTCGGCGAACAGGGGGCGGAACAACTGCTGGGCCAGGGCGACATGCTCTACATGGGCAACGGCGCGCGCATCACCCGTATCCACGGCCCCTTCGTCTCGGACGAGGAGGTCGAGGAGATCGTCAACCACCTCAAGAGCTTCGGCCCGCCGCAATACATGTCCGGCGTGGTCGAGGGGCCGGAGGACGACGTGGCGGGCGACATCGACGCGGTGCTCGGCCTCGGCGGCAATACCGATGGCGAGGACGCGCTCTACGACCAGGCGGTCGCGATCGTGGCGAAGGACCGCAAATGCTCCACCTCCTATATCCAGCGCAAGCTGGGCATCGGCTACAACAAGGCCGCGCGGCTGGTCGAGCAGATGGAGGAACAGGGCGTCGTCACCCCGGCCAACCATGTCGGCAAGCGCGAGATCCTGATCCCCGAGGCGTGAAGCGGTTTCTCCCCGCATGTCGCGCGGGGCATGACCGGGGCAGGGGGCTGTCTGCCCCCCACGGCCCTTCGGGCCTCCCCCCGAGGATATTTTCGGACAGAAAATGGAGGGAAGCGCGCCTCGCATCATTTTCTGTCCCCAAATATCCTCAGGGGGTGAATTGAGCCGCAAGGCTCAAGAGGGGGCGCGAGCGCCCCCTTTCTTCGCCGGCCGTTCAGCGCCGGCTGCGGGTCACCCGGCGCTTCGCCGCCGCGCGGGCGGGTTTGCGGGGGGCGTATTTACCGCCGCGCCCCGGTTTCGGCGCGGGAAGCGCGCCGCCCTCGATCTCCAGCAGTTCCAGCAGCAGGCCGCCGGTGATCGGCACCGCCTCGGCCAGCCGCACCGTGACGCGGGTGCCGGGGCCGATGGTCAGGCCGGTATCGGCGCCGGTCAGCGTCTGGTGGTCGGCGTCGTAATAGAAGAACTCGCGTCCCACGTCGCGGATCGGCACGAGGCCGTCGGCACCGGTCTCGTCGAGTTTCACGAAAAGCCCGAATTTCTGCACGCCGGAGACGCGGCCGCCGAAGGTCTGGCCCACGCGGTCGGCCAGATAGGCGGCGAGGTAGCGATCCACCGTGTCGCGCTCGGCCGCCATGGAGCGGCGCTCGGCCTCGGAGATCAGCTTGGCGGTCTCGTCCAGCGTCTCGATGTCCGCCCCGCTCAGCCC
>JBDHSR010000488.1:0-2673 GCA_039808305.1 Gemmobacter sp.
CAGCATCGCCGCCGCCAGCGCGAAGGCCGCCCCCAGCAGAACCGGCGCCAGCGTCAGCAGCGCGAGGCCGGGCATCCAGCCCTCCAGACCCAGGAACCCCGCCGCCAGCGCCAGCGTCCCGGCGGCCGAGAGCAGCAGCGTCGGCAGCGCCAGCCCCGGCAGCACCAGCGGCCGCGCGGCAAGCACCGGCACGAACTGGATCAGCGCGCCCAGCATCATGCTGCCCAGCCAGCCCAGCGCGAAAAGATGGACCAGCGCCAGCGCCCGCCCCTCGGCCCAGCCGTCCAGCCGGGCGACGCCCAGCACCGCAAGGCCGAGCGACAGGGTGAGAAACCCCAGCGCCACCGCAAACCAGGTCAATGTCCAGCGCGCAAGCTGCTTCATCGGAGTGCCGTCATTCGTGCGAGTTCGCCCGAGTCTGGCCCGCCGCCGGGTGCGCTTCTTTGCGCAGCAGCAAATTGCCGCACCTTTCACGAGCGATTTACCGCGGGCCCGCATCTTCCGCCGCCGCGCGGCTTCCCGACCAAAAAACTCGGGTAGGAACGCCTGAGAAAATCTATCAACTATTTGATTTTTCAAGATTTTTTATTGACACCCCGGAATCGCCGCCCTATATGTCCTTTCAAGAAAGCCAGCCAGCATCTCGCAAGCCAGCTCTCCAGAACCGGATGTCAGCGAGACAGGAGATCAGCCATGGCACATTCCGCCTGCAATGCGTGCGCCTTCTACGAGGATCACGTTGCCAACTCCGCCAGCCAGCTTTCCGATGCCGGCCTCTGCCGGGCCAACCCGCCGGTGACCCAGAAGGATGCCGAAAGCCGCGGTTACTGGCCGGTCGTGAAATCGACCGATTGGTGCGGCAAGTTCTCCGCCCTGTTCGCAGCCGAATAAGCCACGCCACAGGCACGGAAACGAGGCAGCCCCCCGGGGCTGCCTTTTGCGTTCCGGCTCGGGCCTGAACATGAATGATTTGCATGATCTTGTTTCGGAATGTGAATTTGATAGCTGTCCGGCGATGACCTAAGGTCCGGCTTCCTTCAACAGCCGGTCGCCCCATGCTCGCCTTGCAGATCCCCCGCTCCGTCACCTTCGCCACGCTGGACCGGCTCGCGCGCGAGCGCATCCTGATTCTCGACGGCGCGATGGGCACGCAGATCCAGCAGCTCGGCCTCGGCGAGGCGGATTACGCGGGCTGCGGCTGCCGCCACCACTCCGACCATCCGCAGAAGGGCAACAACGACCTGCTGACGCTGACCCAGCCGCAGGCGATCGAGGAAATCCATTTCCGTTACGCCATGGCCGGGGCGGACATCGTGGAGACCAACACCTTCAGCGCCACCACCATCGCGCAGGCCGATTACGGGATGGAATCGGCGGTGCATGACCTGAACGCCGAAGGCGCGCACATCGCCCGTATCGCACTGGACCGCGCGACCGCCATCGACGGGCGGGTGCGTTTCGTGGCGGGCGCGGTGGGGCCGACCAATCGCACCGCCTCCATCAGCCCGGATGTGAACGATCCCGGCTATCGCGCGGTCACCTTCGACGATCTGCGCACCGCCTATGGCCAGCAGGTGCGCGGGCTGATCGAAGGCGGGGCCGACCTGATCCTGATCGAGACGATCTTCGACACGCTGAACGCCAAGGCCGCGATCTTCGCCTGCCTTGAGGCATTCGCCGAACACGGCCAGCGCCTGCCGGTGATGATCTCGGGCACCATCACCGATGCCTCGGGGCGCACGCTGTCAGGGCAGACGCCCACCGCCTTCTGGCATTCGGTCGCCCATGCCCGGCCCTTCACCGTGGGGCTGAACTGCGCGCTCGGCGCCTCGGCGATGCGGCCGCATCTGGCGGAACTGGCCGGGGTGGCGGAGACGCTGATCTGCGCCTATCCGAATGCCGGCCTGCCCAATGCCTTCGGCCAATATGACGAGGGGCCGGAGGACACCGCCGCGCAGGTCGCCGATTTCGCCGCCGAGGGGCTGGTGAACGTGGTCGGCGGCTGCTGCGGCACCACGCCCGACCATATCCGCGCCATCGCCGACGCGGTGGCGGCCTACAGCCCGAGGGCCGTGCAATGAGCCGTTACCTAGGCCTGTCGGGGCTGGAGCCCTTCGTCCTCACCCCCGACATTCCCTTCGTGAATATCGGCGAACGCACCAACGTCACCGGCAGCGCGAAATTCCGCAAGCTCATCACCAATCGCGATTACGCCGCCGCCCTGGAGGTGGCGCGCGATCAGGTGCAGAACGGCGCGCAGATCATCGACATCAACATGGACGAGGGGCTGATCGACTCCAAAGCCGCGATGGTGGAGTTCCTCAACCTGCTGGCGGCGGAGCCCGACATCGCCCGCGTGCCGGTGATGATCGACAGCTCGAAATGGGAGGTGATCGAGGCCGGGCTGAAATGCGTGCAGGGCAAGCCGGTGGTGAACTCCATCAGCCTGAAGGAGGGCGAGGCCGCGTTCCTCCACCATGCCGGGCTCTGCCGGGCCTATGGCGCGGCGGTGGTGGTGATGGCCTTCGACGAACAGGGCCAGGCCGACACCTTCCGGCGCAAGACCGAGATCTGCGCGCGGGCTTACCGCATCCTCGTCGATCAGGTGGGCTTCCCGCCCGAGGACATCATCTTCGACCCCAATATCTTCGCCGTCGCCACCGGGATCGAGGA
>JBDHSR010000489.1:0-2649 GCA_039808305.1 Gemmobacter sp.
GGCATCCGCTCGCCCCGCGCCATGGCGCGATGCAGCGCGAAGGAGGGCAGGAAGAACAGCAGCCAGCCGGTGCTGAAGAACACCCAGACCAGCGCGGGCAGCCACAGGATGCAGGCGACAAGCCCCACCGTTCCGGCGATCTTCAGCGCCCGTTGCGGCGGCAGGGCGCGGCGCAGCCAGAGCAGCAGCAACCGCCCGCCATCCAGCGGCTGCACCGGCACCATGTTGTAGAGGAAGAGAAACAGGTTCAGCCCGCTGGCGAGGCTCAGCCAGGGCAACAGCGCCAGCCCGAACGGCACCCAGCCGGGATCGGCCAGCGCGAGGCGATAGATCCCATCGCGCGCCAGCCCGCAGACCGCCCAGAGCGCGAGGGTGGTCAGCGGGCCCATCAGCAGGATGAACTCCTCCTGCCGGGGCGTGGCGCGCCCGGTCTCGCAATAGCCGCCGCCGGCATGGAGGACGATGCGGCCGACCCGCACCCCCTGCACCCGCGCCGCCCAGGCATGGCCCAGCTCATGCAGCAGGACCGAGCCGATCAGGATCGCCAAGAACCCCAGTATCCTGCCGATCCCGCCGCCCTGCATCAGCGCCGAAAGCACGAGGATCAGCGCCAGAAGCCCGGCCGACTGGCGCAGCTCGATCGGGATGCCGAAGGGGCCGCGCAGCTCCAGCAGGTTGCGCTCCATCGCCGGTCAGGCCGCCCGCGCCTCGGCGCCGAGCGCCCAGTCCATATAGAGGCCGCGGATGCGGTCGGTCATCTTGCGGCTGCGGTATTCGGTGTCGTCGAACCGGGCGACCGAGGTGACCTTGGCGAAATTGCCCGACAGGAACACCTCGTCGGCCTTGGCGAAATCTTCGAAGGTCAGCACGGTCTCCCGCACCTCGATCCCGTCGGCCTTCATGTTGGCGATGTGGCGGGCGCGGGTGATGCCCGACAGGAAGGTGCCGTTGGCGATGGGGGTGAAGACCACGCCGTCCTTCACCATGAAGACATTGGCCGTCGCGGTCTCGGCGACATTGCCCATCGCGTCGGCGACCAGCGCGTTGCCGAAGCCCTTGGCCTTGGCCTCGACCAGCATCCGGGCGTTGTTGGGATAGAGGCAGCCCGCCTTGGCGTCGCAGACCGCGTTCTCCAGCACCGGGCGGCGGAAGCGGGTGCGGGTCAGCGTGGTCTGCGCCTCGGGCGCGGGCATCGGCACCTCCTCGAGGCAGAGCGCTAAGCCGGTGGAGTTCTCGGCCGGCGAGACGCCGAGGTCGGAGGCGTCGAGGGCCCAGTACATCGGGCGGATATAGACCGCCTGCGCCCGGCCATAGGCGCGCAGCCCGTCGCGGGCGATCTCCAGCATCGCCTCGGGGCTGAGGGTGGGCGTGATCATCAGCGCCGCCGCCGAGCGGTTGACGCGGGCGAGATGGCGGTCGAGATCGGGCGTCACCCCGTCGAACAGCCGCGCCCCGTCGAAGACCGACGAGCCCTGCCAGATGCCGTGATCGGCCGCGCGCATCACCGCGATGTCGCCGTCATGCCATTTGCCTTCGAAGAAGGTGCGGATGTTCTTGCCGAATGCCATGGGGGCCTCCTTTTCGCCGACACTAAAGCACCGGGGAAGGAGGAGGTCCAGCGCGAGGATGTGACGGTGACAATGCGGGGGACGGGGGCCGCCGGGGCCGCCCCGATGGGGTGGCGGCCCCGGCGATCCGGGCCGGGCCGGACGGGGGGCTCAGTCCGCCTCGGAGAGCAGCTTGCGCAGGTCGAGATGGGCGTTGAACATGGCGAGCCGGCCCTCGGCGTCGCGCGGCCATTCGGCTTCGGGGCGGTCGCGGTAGAGTTCCACCCCGTTGCCGTCGGGATCGCGCAGGTAGATCGCCTCGCTGACGCCATGATCGGCGGCGCCGTCGAGCGGGATGCCGGCCTGCAACACCCGTTTCAGCGCGTTGCCGAGGCTGGCGCGGTCGGGATAGAGGAAGGCGGTGTGGTAGAGGCCGGTCGTGCCGGGGGCGGGGGGCTGGCCGCCCTTCGATTCCCAGGTGTTCAGGCCGATATGGTGATGATAGCCGCCGGCGCCGAGGAAGGCGGCCTGATCGCCGTAATGCTGCTGCACCTCGAAGCCGAGCACGCCGGAATAGAAGGCGATGGCGCGGTCGAGATCGGCGACCTTCAGATGGACATGGCCGATGCGGGCCTGCGGATGGACGGGGGTCATGGCGGGTTCCTTTCCTTTGCGGAGAAGATAGCGCGGGACGGGGCATGCGATAAGGCGCGGCGCGGCACAGGATCTGTGCGCGGATCGGGGGCCTGCGAGCTCCATCGGCACAATGCGGGATGGGGGGAGCCGATTGGCCCTGTCATGGCCTCGCGACTGATGTTTCCGGCTGTGCTTTCGATGGCCATATTCTGGGGGGGCGGGTCCGAGCGGCCGCCGGGGAGGGGTTCACGCGGGACTTGCTCGGTGTGATCGTTGAGACAGTCATCCGAGCCTCAGTCTCTCTCTTGCCGCCCCACGCAACAGAGGGCAGCGCCCGACCGCCGGGTGGGCGCTGCAACGAGTGTGGTCATCACTTTATGGTTGAGCACCGCTTAACTCGGATCATCGCGCAGGTGTCACCCAAGCGCCCGCCCGAGGGGGCGGTCGGGCGCTGCCCGGCGGCGCT
>JBDHSR010000490.1:0-2643 GCA_039808305.1 Gemmobacter sp.
GCTTCATCGACCGCTATTTCGAGCGTTTCCCCGGCATCCGCGCCTATATGGACGCGACGGTGGCCTTCGCCAAGGCGCATGGCCATGTCGAGACACTGTTCGGCCGCAAGATCAACACGCCCGAGATCGGCGCCAAGGGCCCGGGCGCCGGTTTCGCCCGCCGCGCCGCGATCAACGCGCCGATCCAAGGCACGGCGGCCGACGTGATCCGCCGCGCGATGATCCGCATCCCCGCCGCGATCGCCGGCATCGACGCGCGGATGCTGTTGCAGGTCCATGACGAATTGCTGTTCGAGGTGGCCGAGGACCAGGCCGACCGCCTGATCGCCGCCGCCCGCGCGGTGATGGAGGGCGCGGCGGAACCGGCGGTGAAACTCGCCGTCCACCTCAAGGCCGATGCCGGCCGGGGCCGCACCTGGGCCGAGGCGCATTGAGCCCGGCCGGCTCCCCGGCCATGCGCGTCGCCCCGGCCGATACTGCTCCCGGCTTTCCCGCCCGACAAGCGCCGCGTCACCAGCGTGATCGCCCGACGAAAGCGGCGCCTTGCCGGTGCAAGACCGCCCCGACGACGATTGCTTTCGCCACCCTCGGCAGGGCCGCGGCCCGCCTCTGACACCACTGACGCACCACCCCGCCGAAACGCCGGCTCAAGCAATGGAACGCCGCGGGGGGTGACCCTCCCCCCCTCATTTTCTGTCCCCAAATATCCTCGGGGGGAGTCGCCGGCACGGCGACGGGGGGCAGACAGCCCCCCTCCCCGGCCGCAGCCGGGTGCCGCCGCCCGGATCAGGCGTGAATCGCACCGTCGCCGCAGGCCAGCGCGGCCTCGCGCACCGCCTCGGAATAGGTCGGATGCGCGTGGCAGGTCAGCGCCAGATCCTGCGCCGAGGCGCCGAATTCCATCGCCACGCAGACCTCGTGGATCAGATCGCCCGCCGCCGGCCCGATGATATGGCAGCCGAGGATGCGGTCGGTCTCCTTGTCGGCCAGCAGCTTCACGAAACCGTCGGCCTGGAAGATCGCCTTGGCCCGCGCATTGCCCATGAAGGGGAACTTGCCCACCTTGTAGGCGCGGCCCTCGGCCTTCAGCTGCTCCTCGGTCTTGCCGACCGAGGCCACTTCGGGCGCGGTGTAGATCACGCCGGGGATCACGTCGTAATTCACATGGCCATGCTTGCCGGCGAGGATCTCGGCCAGCGCCATGCCCTCGTCCTCGGCCTTGTGGGCGAGCATCGGGCCGGGCACCGCGTCGCCGATGGCGTAGACGCCCTTCACATCGGTCTGGAAATGGCTGTCGATCTTCACCTGGCCGCGCGGCTCCATCGCGACGCCCAGCGCCTCCAGCCCGAGGCCGGCGGTATAGGGGCGGCGGCCGGTGGCGAGCAGCACCGCCTCGGCCTCGATCTCATGCGCGCTTTCGTCCTTGCGCAACTTGTAGGACACTTTCGCGCCCTTCTTGGTGCGCTCGGTCCCCTGCACGGCGGCGCCGAGCACGAATTTGAGGCCCTGCCGCGCCAGCAGCTTCTGGAAGGACTTGGCGACCTCGCCATCCATGCCGGGGGTGATGGCGTCGAGATATTCGATCACCGTCACCTCGGCGCCGAGACGGGCATAGACCGAGCCCATCTCCAGCCCGATCACGCCCGCGCCGATCACCACCAGCGATTTCGGGATCCTGCCGAGCGACAGCGCGCCGGTCGAGGTCACCACGACCTCCTCATCCACCGTGACGCCGGGCAGCGAGGCGGGTTCCGATCCGGTGGCGATGACGATGTGCTTGGCGCTATGCACCTCGTCGCCCACCTTCACCTGACCGGCGGCGGGGATCGAGCCCCAGCCCTTCAGCCAGGCGATCTTGTTCTTCTTGAACAGGAATTCGATGCCCTTGGTGTTGCCGTTCACCACATCCTGCTTGTAGCCCTGCATCTTCGCCCAATCGACCTTCGGCGCGCCGCCCATCAGGCCCATCTTCTCGAAATTCTCGTGGACCTCGTGCAGGTGATGCGTGGCGTTCAGCAGCGCCTTCGACGGGATGCAGCCGACATTGAGGCAGGTGCCGCCCAGCGTCTCGCGCCCCTCGACGCAGGCGGTCTTCAGGCCGAGCTGCGCGCAGCGGATGGCGCAGACATAGCCGCCGGGGCCGCCGCCGATCACGATCACATCGAATTCTGCCATTTCGGTCTCCTGTGGTGTCGGACGCCGGGGGCTTTCCGCCCCCGGACCCCCGAGGATATTTGCGAACAGATGAAAGGGCTAGAGCAGGGCCGCCGCGATCATCGTCAGGGTTGCGAGGAAGCCGATGCCCCAGATGACGGAGCGCCAGGGCGCGAGGCCGAGGGCATAGGCGGGAATGTAGAGCAGCCGCGCCAGCACATAGGCCCAGCCGGCCCAGGCGGTGACGGCGGAGGACTGGCCCGAGACCGCGACCACCAGCACGGCGGGGGTGAACATCGCCAGCCCCTCGAACCCGTTGGCGGCGGCGCGGCGCAGCCGGCCGAGCAGCGGCGAGACGGCGGGCGCCTCGTCGCGCGGGCCGGCATTGTAGCGGGGCCCGAGTTCGCGGTTCATCCGCGCGCCGGCCGCCGCGAGGGCGAGGCACTGGACGAGGACGGCGCAGGCGAGGGCGGCGAGTTCGGGGGTCAT
>JBDHSR010000491.1:0-2640 GCA_039808305.1 Gemmobacter sp.
GAGGAGGTGTGCAGCAGGTTCGCGTCGACCGAGAACGGCGCCTCGCCGCGCTTGTCCTTGGCGATCGGGATCTGGTTCGCCTCGGCGAATTCGATCAGCTTGGTGCGCGAGGTCAGATCCCATTCCCGCCACGGCGCGATGACCTTGATCGTGGGGTCGAGCGCATAGGCCGACAGCTCGAACCGGACCTGATCGTTGCCCTTGCCGGTCGCGCCATGCGCCACCGCGTCGGCGCCATGGGCATGGGCGATCTCGACCAGATGCCTGGAGATCAGCGGCCGCGCGATCGAGGTGCCGAGCAGGTAGAGCCCCTCATAGACCGCGTTGGCGCGGAACATCGGGAAGACGAAATCGCGCACGAATTCCTCGCGCACGTCGACGATATGGATATTCTCGGGCTTGATCCCCAGCAGCTCCGCCTTGGCGCGCGCGGGTTCCAGCTCCTCGCCCTGGCCGAGATCGGCGGTGAAGGTGATCACCTCGCAGCCATATTCGGTTTGCAGCCATTTCAGGATGATCGAGGTGTCGAGTCCGCCGGAATAGGCGAGAACGACTTTCTTGGGCTTGGACATGGGGCGCTCCAATCGGTTTCGCCCGCGATTAAAGGGAAATCCGCGCAAGAGCAAGCCATTGCGCCCGGTTGACACCGGCCGGGCGGTCTGCCTTGCTGCGCCCGCATCCAGCAGGGGCAGGGACAGCATGAAGGCGTGGCAGATTTTCATCCATTCGGTGCGGCAGGTCTTTGGCAATTTCAACGATGCGCTGCGGATCTCGGGGCTGATCTTCATCGGGCAGATGATGGTGGCGCTGGCGCTGGGCGTGTCGCCCAATCTCGGCGAGGTGGCGCCGACGCCGGAGGCCGCGATCCGCGCGATGGTCGCGGCGCTGGCCTATCTGCTCGGCTCGCTCTGGATCGCGGTGTCCTGGCATCGTTTCGTGCTGGGGCGCGATCCGGGTGGCGCTTTCGTCCCGCCCTTCCACGGCGCGCTGATCTGGGGCTATTTCTGGCGCTCGCTCGCCATTGCGGTGATCGTCATGCTGGTGGGCATGGCGATCGGCATGCTGGCCGGGATGGTCATCATGCCGCTGATCGGGGGAACCTGGCTCGGCGGGGTGCTGATGACACTGCTGCTGGTGGTGCCGCTGCTGACGGTGATGTACCGGTTCAGCGCCATCCTGCCGGGTGTGGCGCTCGGCCAGGAGGTGAGCCTGTCCGATGGATGGGCCGCCACGGTGGGGGAGACCGGCACGGTCTTGCAGCTTGCCGCGATCTCGGGTGTGGCGGGGGTGCTGCTGGGCGTGCCCTATTTCGTGCTGCCCGCCGGCTCGATCCTGACGCTGCTGTGGGATGTGGCGGCGGGCTGGCTGCAACTCATGGTCGGCGTTTCCATCTTGACCACGCTTTACGGCCATTACATCGAGAAGCGCCCGCTCGTCTGACGCCAGCTTCGACCCTTTCAGAATTGCGAGAGCCATGACCGCCTTTACCGACGCTGCCCGCCTGACCGCCGCCGCGCTGCGCGACCTGTTCGACCCGACGCCGCTCCAGCGCAACGACCACCTCTCCGCCCGCTACGGCGCGGAGATCTACCTGAAGCGCGAGGATCTGACGCCGGTGCGCAGCTACAAGCTGCGCGGCGCCTTCAACGCCATGCGCAAGGTGCGGGCGGCCGATCCGGCGCAGCGGCGTTTCGTCTGCGCCAGCGCCGGCAACCACGCGCAGGGCGTGGCCTATGCCTGCCGGCATTTCGGGGTGAAGGGCACGATCTTCATGCCGGTCACCACGCCGCAGCAGAAGATCGACAAGACCCGCACCTTCGGCGGCGACGCGGTGGAGATCGTGCTGACCGGCGACTATTTCGACCAGACGCTCGCCGCGAGCCAGGACTATTGCCGGGCGGAGGGGGCGCATTTCCTGTCGCCCTTCGACGACCCGGATGTGATCGAGGGGCAGGCGAGCGTCGGTGTCGAACTGCTCGACCAACTCGGTGCGGCGCCGGATCTGGTGATCCTGCCGGTGGGCGGCGGTGGCCTCGCCTCCGGCGTCACCCGCTATCTGCGCGAGGCGGCGCCGGGCTGCGGTTTCCGTTTCGTGGAGCCTTTGGGCGGCGCCAGCCTCACCGCCGCGCTGGAGGCGGGCGGGCCGGTCACCCTGCCGCGCATCAACAGCTTCGTCGACGGTGCCGCCGTGGCGCGGCTCGGCGCCAATACCTATGACTGTCTGAAATGGGTCGATCCGGCGCAGGTCCTGCTGGTCCCCGAGGACCGCATCTGCATCACCATGCTGGAGATGCTGAATGTCGAGGGCATCGTGCTGGAACCGGCCGGGGCGCTCTCGATCGATGTGCTGCCGGTGCTGGGCGAGGCGATCCGCGGCAAGACGGTGGTCTGCGTCACCTCTGGCGGGAATTTCGATTTCGAGCGGCTGCCCGAGGTGAAGGAGCGGGCGCAGCGCTATGCCGGGCGGAAGAAGTATTTCATCCTGCGGATGCCGCAGCGACCCGGCGCGCTGCGCGAGTTCCTGTCGATGCTCGGCCCCGACGACGACATCGCGCGCTTCGAGTATCTGAAGAAATCCGCGCGCAACTTCGGCTCCGTCCTGATCGGGATCGAGACGCGGCGGGCCGAGGATTTCGCGGC
>JBDHSR010000492.1:0-2638 GCA_039808305.1 Gemmobacter sp.
TTCATTCTGGCCCAAATATCCTCAGGGGGTGAATTGAGCCGCAGGCTCAAGAGGGGGCGCGAGCGCCCCCTTCCTGCCTCTCCGCTACGGCCCGGCCCGGTCCAGCAGGGTGAGGACGCGCGGGCCGATGCGGGCGACGATGCGGCGGACGCCCTCGGCATTGGGATGGATGCCGTCGGCCTGCAACAGCGGGCGCAGCGTCTCGGGGTCGGGGCCGCCGAGGGCGGCGAGGAAGTCGGGTTCCAGAAGGGCGCCGTGTTTCGCCGCCAGATCGGGGAAGATCGCGTCGAATTCCGCCTTCCAGTCCGGGCCGAAATTCGCTGGTCCCGGCAGGCCGACCAGCAGCACCGGCAGGCCGCGCGCCCGCGCCTTGCCGAGGATCGCGTCGAGATTGGCGCGCGTCGCCGCCGGATCGAGCCCGCGCAGCAGGTCGTTGCCGCCGAGCGTCACGATCAGCGCGTCGGTCTCCGGCGTCAGCGACCAGTCGAGCCGGGCGAGCCCGCCCGCCGAGGTGTCGCCCGAGACGCCGGCATTCGCCACCACCGCGTCGCTGCCCTGCGCGCGCAGCCAGGCCTGAAGCTGCGGCACGAAGCCCTCGCCCTCGGGCAGGCCGTAGCCGGCGGTCAGGCTGTCGCCGAGCGCCACCACCGTCGGCGGTCCGGCTGCCGCGACGGAAATCGTGAAAGTCAATGCGATGAAGGCTTTGCCGATCGCGCGGCACGCCCCATATGCGAGGCTGAGGACATGGGGAAGGGCAGGCGGCATGGGCGATCCGATTCTGGCATTGGACGGGGCGGAGCTGACATTGGCGGGAAATGCCGGGGCGGTCGAGATTCTGAAGGGCGTCACGCTGGCGGTGGAGCGGGGCGAGACGCTGGGTCTTGTCGGGCCGTCCGGTTCGGGCAAATCCTCGGCGCTGATGCTGATGGGCGGGCTGGAGCGGGCGACGGGCGGGCGCGTCACCGTGCTGGGCCGCGACCTCGGCGCGATGGACGAGGACGCGCTGGCGCGGTTCCGCCGGGGCAATATGGGGGTGGTGTTCCAGAATTTCCACCTGATCCCGACCATGACCGCGCTGGAGAATGTCGCGGTGCCGCTGGAACTCGCGGGGGCGCGGGACGCCTTCGCGCGGGCCGAGGCGGAGCTGCGGGCGGTGGGGCTGGGCCATCGGCTCGATCATTACCCGGCGCAGATGTCGGGGGGCGAGCAGCAGCGGGTGGCGCTGGCCCGCGCCGCCGCGCCGCGCCCGGCGATCCTGCTGGCCGACGAGCCGACCGGCAATCTCGACGCGGCCAATGGCGCCGCGATCATGGATCTGCTGTTCGGGCTGCGCGACCGGCACGGCGCGACGCTGGTCATGGTGACCCATGCGCCGGAGCTCGCGGCGCGCTGCGACCGGGTGGTGCGGCTGGTCGACGGGCGGGTGGCGGCATGAGCTGGCGGCTGGCGGCGCGCCTCGCGCGGCGGGAGTTGCGCGGCGGTCTGCGCGGTTTCCGCATCTTCCTGACCTGCCTCGCGCTTGGCGTCGCCGCCATCGCGGCGGTGGGGCAGGTGCGTTCGGCCATCGAGGCGGGGCTGGCGGCGCAGGGCGCGGTCCTGCTGGGCGGCGACGCGCAGATGGAGTTCACCTATCGCTTCGCCGATGCGGAGGAGCGCGCCTTCATGGACCGCGTGGCGGCGCGGGTGTCGGAGGTGGTCGATTTCCGTTCCATGCTGGTCGTGGGCGGCGAGCGGGCGCTGACCCAGGTGACGGCGGTCGACGATCTCTATCCGCTCTCGGGCGCGGTGGAGCTCGATCCGCCGATCCCGCTGGCCGAGGCGCTGGCGCCGCAAGGGGGCTTGCCCGGCGCGGTGATCGACCGGGTGCTGATGGACCGGCTGGGGGTGGCGCCCGGCGATGTGATCCGGCTCGGCACGCAGGATTTCCGGCTGGGGGCGGCGCTCCTGCGCCAGCCCGACGGCGCGGCGGGCGGCTTCGGCCTCGGCCCGCCGACGGTGCTGCGCACGGCCGATCTGGCGGCGTCGGGGCTGATCGTGCCCGGCTCGCTCTACGAGACGAAATACCGGCTGGCGCTGCCGCCCGGCGCGGATCTCGCCGCGCTGGAGGCCGAGGCCGGGCGCGCCTTCGCCGACAAGGGGATGCGCTGGCGCGATTCCCGCCGCGCCGCGCCGGGGGTGGAGCGTTTCGTCGACCGGATGGCGGCCTTCCTCGTGCTGGTGGGGCTGGCCGGGCTCGCGGTGGGCGGCGTCGGCGTCGCCAGCGCGGTGCGCGCCTGGCTGGAGGGCAAGGTGCCGGTCATCGCCACGCTGCGCACGCTGGGGGCGGAAAGCGGGCTGGTCTTCCGCATCTACATGATCCAGATCGCGGTGCTCGCCGGGCTCGGCGTGCTGATCGGCCTCGGCCTCGGGGCGGTGTTGCCGCTGCTGGCCGGGCCCGCCATCGCGGCGAGCCTGCCGTTCCCGGCCGAATTCTCGGTCTATCCCCGCCCGCTTCTGGAGGCCGCCTTCTACGGCATGGTGACGGCGGGGCTGTTCACGCTCTGGCCGCTGGCGCAGGCCGAGCGGCTGCGGGCGGCGGCGCTCTGGCGCGGCGCCGGGGCGGTGGGCTGGCCGGCGCCGGGGCGGCTGGTCGCGCTGG
>JBDHSR010000493.1:0-2635 GCA_039808305.1 Gemmobacter sp.
GCGCGTCTCATCGAGCGGTTGTGAGGGCGCGATGTTCGACCTGATCCTTGGCCTCGCCGTGGCGGCGGGGGTGTTCGGCTTCCTGATCCTGGCGCTGTTGCGGCCGGGGCGGTTCTGAGGGAGCGATGATGCTGGACCTTTTCGGATACGCCCTGTTCTGCGCCGTGCTGACGTCGGGGGGCTGGCTGCTTGGCGGCTATATGACCCGCGTCTATGCGGGGGAACGGACGCTGCTGTCGCCGGTGTTCGGCCCGGTCGAACGCGGGGTCTACGCGCTGGCCGGGGTGCGGCCCGAGGCGAAGCAGGGCTGGCGCGGTTATGCGGCGGCGATGCTGGCCTTCAACCTTGCAGGGTTCTTGCTGCTCTACGCGATCCTGCGGCTTCAGCAATTCCTGCCGCTGAACCCCGACGGAATCGGCCCCATCCCGGCCGACCTCGCCTTCAACACCGCAGTCAGCTTCATGACCAACACCAACTGGCAAGCCTATTCCGGCGAGGCGCAGCTCAGCTATTTCAGCCAGATGGCCGGGCTGACGGTGCAGAACTTCGTCTCGGCCGCCACCGGCATGGCGGTGGGCGTCGCGGTGATCCGCGGCTTCACCGGGCCGAAGGGCGGGGGCTTGGGCAACTTCTGCGCCGACATGACGCGCTCGGTGCTCTATGTCCTCTTGCCGCTGTCGGTGATCGTGGCGCTGGTGCTGATCCTGCAGGGCGTGCCGCAGACGCTCTTGGGCACCGCGCATGTCACCACGCTGGAGGGCGCCGACCAGGCCATCGCGCGCGGGCCGGCGGCGGCGCAGGTGGCGATCAAGCAGCTCGGCACCAATGGCGGCGGCTTCTTCGGCGTGAACGCGGCCCATCCGTTCGAGAATCCGACGATCCTGTCGAACATGGCTCAATGCCTGTCGATCCTCTTGATCCCGGTCGGCTTCTGCTTCCTCTTCGGCCGCATGGCGGGCGACCGGCGGCAGGGCTGGGCGATCTTCTCCGCCATGGGGGTGATGTTCGTCGCGGGCCTGCTGGTGATCTGGTGGGGCGAGACCGGCGGCAGCCTTGAAGGCAAGGAGATGCGCTTCGGCGCGGGTCTGTCGGCGCTCTGGGCCGAGGTGACGACCGCCGCCTCGAACGGCTCGGTCAATGCGATGCACGACAGCTTCATGCCGCTCTCGGGGCTGGTCGCCATCGTCAACATGGCCATCGGCGAGGTGGTCTATGGCGGCGTCGGCGCCGGGCTTTACGGGATGCTCTTGTATGTCGTGCTGGCGGTGTTCCTGGCCGGGCTGATGGTGGGGCGCACGCCTGAATACCTCGGCCGCAAGATCGAGGCGCGCGAGGTCACGCTGGCGGTGCTGGCCTTCCTGTCGATGCCCTTGGGCATTCTTGTGGGCGGCGCGATCTCGGCCACGGTGCCGATGGCTTTGGCCTCGGTGCAGGATGCCGGGCCGCACGGGTTGAGCGAGATCCTCTACGCCTATTCCTCCGCCACCGGCAACAACGGCTCGGCCTTCGCGGGCTGGGGGGCGGCGAACATCTGGCAGACCACCGCCCTTGGGCTGGCGATGCTGCTGGGGCGTTTCGCCATCATCCTGCCGATGCTGGCCATCGCCGGGTCGCTGGCGATGAAGCAACAGGCGCCGGTGACGGCCGGCACCTTCCCGACCCACGGGCCGCTGTTCGTGACGCTCTTGGTGCTGACCGTGGCGATCCTCGGCGCGCTGACCTTCTTTCCGGTGCTCGCCCTCGGCCCCATCGCGGAACAGACCGCGCTGATGGCCGGGCAGAGCTTCTGATCCTTCGGCGGCCCCGCAGCGGGCCGCCCTTTCCCCCAATCCGAAGGACGACAGAGATGTCCACCATGGCGGCCCAAGGCGGCCTTTACCTTCCGGCCCTCAAGGCCAGTTTCACCAAGCTCCACCCCCGCGCGCTGATGGGCAATCCGGTGATCTTCGTCACCGCCGTCACTGCCGCGCTTACCACGTTGCTGTCGCTGCGCGACCTCGCCTTCGGAGCCGAAGGCTGGGGCGTCAGCCTCCAGGTCACCTTCTGGCTCTGGGTCTGCGTCCTCTTCGCCAATTTCGCCGAGGCTTTGGCCGAGGGGCGGGGCAAGGCCCGCGCCGACAGCCTGCGCGTCGCCAAGGCCGAGACCATGGTGAAGCTGCTGGCGCATGAGGACGACCCGGCCCCGCGCGAGGTGCCCTCACCCGGCCTGCGCGCCGGGCAACTGGTGCGGGTGCAGGCGGGCGACCTGATCCCGACCGATGCCGAGGTGATCCGTGGCGTCGCCTCGGTCGACGAAAGCGCCATCACCGGCGAAAGCGCCCCGGTGATCCGCGAGGCGGGGGGCGACCGCTCCTCGGTCACCGGCGGTACGCGGATCGTTTCGGACGAGCTGGTGCTGCGCATCACCGCAGAGCCGGGGAAAAGCTTTCTCGACCGGATGATCGCGCTGGTGGAGGGGGCCGAGCGGCAGAAGACCCCGAACGAGATCGCGCTGAACATCCTGCTGGCCGGGCTGACGCTGATCTTCCTGTTCGTGGTGGTCACGCTCGACCCCTTCGCGCGGTTCTCGGGTATCGTGATCCCGGTCATCACGCTGGCCGCCCTGTTCGTGACGCTGATCCCCACCACCATCGGC
>JBDHSR010000494.1:0-2614 GCA_039808305.1 Gemmobacter sp.
CCGGCGGAGCGGAAGGATTCGCGGTGCCGCTCGCCCGGCTCGCCGATCTTCACGCCGAGATCGACGATACCGGGGGCGAGGCATTTGCCGGCGCAATCGACGATCTCGGCCCCTTCCGGCGCCGGGCCGTTCAGCGCGGCGATCGCGCCGCCCGAGACGGTGAGGCTGCCGGGCGCGTCGCTCAGCGTCTCGGGGTCGATCAGGCGGGCATTGGTGAAATGCAGCGTGGTCATGCGGCACCTTTCTGGATGTCCCGGATCAGGGCCAGCACCTGCCGGGCCTCGCCGATCCGCTCGAAGGTCAGGCTCTCGGCGGCGGCCCCGCGCGGGCCGGTCACGAGATTGGTGAGGGTGAGCGAGGCGGGATCGCCCTCGCCGAGATCGACCATGGTGGCGGGGCTGATGGTCAGCGCCCGCACCTTGCGGCCGATCAGCGGCCAGCCGGTTTCCACCAGCGCGCGGCGGTCGGTCAGCCGGTAGGTGGACAGCCGGGCGCGCAGGCGCGGCCCCCAGACCCGCCAGGCGGAAAGCCGCAACCCGATGGCGAGGAAGGGCAGGCCCGCCAGCCACATCAGGTCGCTTTCCTTCATCGCCCGGTCCATCCAGACCACGGCGAAAGCCACGAAGGCGAGGCCGAACACGATCCCGCCGGGGCGCGAGGCATCGGCCGGGATGCGCCCCTCGGCGCGGCCCTGCCAGAGCAGCTTCTCGCCGGGGGAGAGCGGGGTCATGCCGGCGCCTCCGCCTGCGGGCCGGCATGGAGGGCGATCAGCCGGTTCATGGTCTTGCCGCCGAGATGGCGGAAATGCAGGCGGCTGCGATCCGGGGCGGTGAAGGTCAGGCCGCGCTCGCCCCTGCTCAGGCGGGGGGTGGGCCAGGTGCCGGCGCGGGGCAGGGCGTCGAGGCGTGGCGGGCCGAGGAAAGGCTGGCGGCGCAGGAGAATGCGCCGGTCGGTCAGCGCGTAGGCGTCGCGGGCGAAGAAGAACAGGATGCCGGCCGGCAGGGCCAGCAACAGCAGGACCCCCGGCCCGGCGGGCAGGCTGAGGAGCGCGATCGCCCCCGCCATCACCGCGAAGCGCGACAGGTCGGGCCGGCCGGACCAGAGCAGCGTTTCGCCGGGGGAGAGCAGGCCGGACCAGTCGGGGGCGGGCAGGTTCACCTCCGCCTCCCTTCCAGCGCGGCGATCACCGTGTCGGCGTCGGCCTGGTATTTTATCAGATGCTTGTCGCCCGCGCGGGTGACCACCACCACATCGCCGAACATCCGGCGCGCCTGCGCGATCTGGCCGCGCGGGATCGCCTGTCCGCCGGGGCCGAGCAGGCGGCGGTCGGTCAGCCGCCATTCCGCCGCCAGCGCCTCGGAGGCGAGATAGGCCGAGCGGGCGCCGATGGCGAGGATCGCGGCCAGCGGCCCGGCCCAGGGATGCGGGTTGCCCATGGCCAGCAGCACAGCCCCCGCGACGGTGCCGAACACCACGGCGAGGATCAGCGTCGTGCGGAGATAGGCGGCGCGGTCGGCGCGGAACACGGCCTCCACCGCCTCGCCCTCGGCCAGCGGCTGCGGCCCGGCGAGCAGGCTGTCGCGCGGGGTCACACCATCGCCCCGACGGCGCGGGCGCCGCGCTCGGCGCGCAGGTTGCGGGCCAGCAGGTCCATGCAGGCCATGCGGACGGCGACGCCCATCTCGACCTGATCCTGGATCACCGAGCGGTTGATGTCGTCGGCGATCTCGCCGTCGATCTCCACCCCGCGATTCATCGGGCCGGGATGCATGACGATGGCGTCCGGCGCGGCGAAGCCGAGCTTTTCGGCGTCGAGCCCGTAGCGGTGGTAATATTCCCGCTCCGACGGGATGAAGCCGCCATCCATCCGTTCCTTCTGGAGGCGCAGCATCATCACCACATCGGCGCCCTTCAGCCCTTCCTTCATGTCGTCGAACACCTCGCAGCCGAATTCGGCCACGCCCGAGGGCATCAGCGTCGGCGGGCCGATCAGGCGGATGCGGTTCTCCATCTTGCCCAGCAGGATGAGGTTGGAGCGCGCGACGCGGGAATGCGCGATGTCGCCGCAGATCGCCACGGTCAGCCGCTGGATGCGGCCCTTGGCGCGGCGGATGGTCAGCGCGTCGAGCAGCGCCTGGGTCGGGTGCTCGTGCTTGCCGTCGCCGGCGTTCAGCACCGCGCAATTCACCTTGGAGGCCAGCAGGTTCACCGCGCCGGAATGCGGGTGGCGCACCACCAGCAGGTCGGGATGCATGGCGTTCAGCGTCAGCGCGGTGTCGATGAGGGTCTCGCCCTTCTTCACGCTCGACGAGGCCACGCTCATGTTCATCACATCGGCGCCGAGCCGCTTGCCGGCCAGTTCGAAACTGGCCTGGGTGCGGGTGGAATTCTCGAAGAACATGTTGATCTGGGTCATCCCCGCCAGCGCGTCGGAGCTTTTCACCGTGCGGCGGTTCAGCTCCACATAGCGCTCGGCCAGGTCGAGCACGGCGCGGATTTCGTCGGGGGCGAGATGTTCGATGCCGAGAAGGTGGCGGGCGCGGAAACTCATGGTCATCTCCCTCGTCGGCGGCTCTGGGGGCCTTATAGGCGGGGGGCCGGCAGGCGGCAAGGG
>JBDHSR010000495.1:0-2606 GCA_039808305.1 Gemmobacter sp.
GGGTCGCGTTCCACCACCAGCACGCGGCCGGTGAAATCGGGGTTGGCGGTCAGGAAATAGGCCACCGCCGAGCCGATCACCGCGCCGCCGACGATCACCACGTCATAGGCGTCGTTCATTTTCCGGCCTCGTCGTCGGGGTGGCCCAGATCGACGAACCAGCCGCCGAGGCATTGCACGGCGGCGGCCTTCGGGTCGGGCGGCGGGGTCTTGCCCTCCATCGCGGCGCGGAAGGCTTCGGTATTGTCCCGCGGGCGATAGCCGAGATGCCCGGCCAGCCGGTTGTCCACCGGCTTCACCGCATTGTCGGAGATCCCGAAGGATACGGTGAAACCCACGCGGGGCGCGGTCAGCGCGGCGCTCACCAGCCGGATGCAATCCTCGAACGACAGCCACGACCACAGCATCCGCCGGTCGGCCGGTTCGGGGAAGGAGCTGAAGATGCGCAGGGCGGCGGTCTCGATCCCGAACTTGTCCCAGTAGAGCCGGCCGAGATCCTCGACGAAGCATTTCGACAGGCCGTAAAGCCCGTCGGGCCGGTGCGGCGCGGCGGCGTCGATATGATCCTCCAGCCGGTGATAGCCGATGGCGTGGACGGAACTGGCATAGACCACCCGCTTGACGCCATGTTGCCGCGCGCCCTCGTAGATGTGGTAGCTGCCGCGGATATTGGCGTCGAGAATCTCCGCCCAGGGCCGTTCCAGCGGCACGCCGCCGAAATGCACGATGGCATCGACGCCTTCGCAGGCGGCATGGACCGCCGCCTCGTCGGCCAGATCGAAGCTGAGCGCCTCTTCGTTGGGCGCGGGATCGGCCACCGCAACCCTGTCGGCCAGCCGCAACCGGCGGGCCAGCGGGGCGAGGCCGCGCCGCAACTCGGTGCCGAGCCGCCCGGCGGCGCCGGTGATCAGGATCGTGTCGAAACGCAGGGTCATGCGGCCTCCGAAAGGGCGGCGACGGCGCGACCGATGCGGGCGATGGCCTCGGTCAGCACGGCGTCGGATGTGGCTGTGGAGATGCGGAAGAACGGCGACAGGCCATAGGCCGAACCGGGCACGGCGCCGACATGGGCGTGGTGCAGCAGATATTGCACCACCGCCGTGTCGTCGGCCAGCACCGCGCCGGCCGGTGTGCGTCTGCCGATCAACCCGGCGCAGCCGATATAGGCGTAGAAGGCGCCTTCCGGCGGCGGCAGGCTCAGGCCGGGGATCTGCGCGATGCCTTCCACCACCAGATCGCGGCGGCGCTCGAAGGCGGCGCGGAATTCCGGCACGCAATCCTGCGGCCCGGTCAGCGCGGCCAGCGCGGCGGCCTGCATCGGTGCCGCGACCGAGGTGACGGACTGGCTTTGCACCGTGGTCATCGCCTTGATGAGCGGCGCGGGGCCGGCGGCGTAACCCACCCGCCAGCCGGTCATCGCATAGGCCTTGGCGACGCCGTTCACGATCAGCGTGCGGTCGCGCAGTTCCGGGCAGGCCGCCCCGAAGCTGACGAACCGCCGCCCGTCGAAGATGATATGTTCGTAGATCTCGTCCGACAGGACCAACACCTGCGGATGGCGCGCCAGCACCGCGCCGAGCGCCCGCAATTCCGCCGTCGAATAGACCGCGCCCGAGGGGTTGCCGGGCATGTTGAGAAACAGCCATTTCGTGCGGGGGGTGATCGCGGCCTCCAGCACGGCGGGCGTCAGGCGGAAGCCGTCCTCCGCGCCGCAAACCGGCGTCACCGGCACGCCGCCCAGCAGTTTCACCATCTCGGGGTAGCTGACGAAATAGGGCGCGGGCAGGATCGCCTCGTCGCCGTCGTTCAGCGTCGCCATCAGCGCGTTGAAGATGATCTGCTTGGCGCCGTTGGCCACCACGATGTCGTCGGGGCCGTAATCGAGGCCGTTCTCGCGGCGGAACTTCTCCGCCACCGCCGCGCGCAGGGCGGGCGTGCCGGCCGAGGCGGTGTAGAGCGTCTCGCCGCGCTGCGCGGCGGCATGGGCGGCGTCCAGCACATGCGCGGGCGTCGGGAAATCCGGCTCGCCCAGCCCGAGGTCGATCACATCGACCCCGGTCGCCCGCAGCGCCTTGGCCGCCATGCTGGCCGCCATCGAGGCCGAGGGTTTCACCGCCGCCAGACGGGTCGCGACATAGCTCATTCCTTGCCTCCGTCGAGATAGCCTTTCAACGCATCCTCCGCCCGCGCCTCTGCCGAGCGCCGCGCCGGATCACCATAGCCGCCGCCGCCCGGAAGGTGCAGCACCAGCCGCCGCCCGGCGGGCACATGCTGCCAGCCCTTCGGCTTCAGCACCGTGCCGTCATCCAGCCGCGCCGCCCCCGGCGCACCGCCGCCGCCGCCGTCACGGCCGCGCGGCGCATGGCCGATCCGGTCGAACATGGCGGAGAAGTCGAACTCGTGCCCCGGCGCCGGGGCGATCTCGATCACCTGCCCCAGACCGCCGCGATATTCGCCGGCGCCGCCCGATCCGGGGCGCAATTCCTTGCGCCAGATCACCACCGGGCCGGTATGTTCGGTCGCCTCGATCGGCATGGTCATCACGCCCGAGGGGAAGGCGGTGGCCGAAAGCCCGTCCTGCCCCGGCCGCGCGCCCATGCCGCCCGA
>JBDHSR010000496.1:0-2605 GCA_039808305.1 Gemmobacter sp.
CTCGACATCGACAATGCCAAGGTGCGCGACGCCCAGATCGCGCGGCTGGAGAAGATGCGGTCGGCGCGCGACGAGGCGGCCTGCCAGGCCGCACTTCTGGAGCTCGGCCGGCGCACGGTCGAAGGCGGAAACCTGCTCGAGGCGGCGGTGGAATGCGCCCGCGCCCGGGCCAGTGTCGGGGAGATCAGTCTGGCCATGGAAGGCACGTTCGGCCGCCACCGCGCGGAAGTGAAGACCCTCGCCGGCGTCTATGGCGCCGCCTACGAGGGCGACGAGGGCTTCGCCGCCATCCAGCAGGACGTGGAGGCCTTCGCCGAGGCCGAGGGCCGCCGCCCCCGGATGCTGGTGGTCAAGATGGGCCAGGACGGCCATGACCGCGGCGCCAAGGTCATCGCCACCGCCTTCGCCGATATCGGCTTCGACGTCGATGTGGGCCCGCTCTTCCAGACGCCGGAAGAGGCGGCGCAGGACGCCATCGACAACGACGTGCATGTCATCGGCATCTCCTCGCAGGCCGCCGGCCACAAGACGCTGGCCCCGAAACTGGTCGAGGCGCTGAAGGCGGCCGGCGCCGGCGACATCATCGTGATCTGCGGCGGCGTGATCCCGCAGCAGGATTACGATTTCCTCTACCGCAACGGCGTGAAGGCGATCTTCGGTCCCGGCACCAATATCCCCAACGCCGCCCGCGACATCCTGCGCCTGATCCGCGAGGCGCGCGGCTGATCCGTAGCCGGAAAGGGGGCGCTCGCGCCCCCTCTTGAGCCTTCGGCTCAATTCACCCCCTGAGGATATTTTCAGACAGAAAATGGACAAGGGCGCGCACCCCCATCATTTTCTGTCCCCAAATATCCTCGGGGGGTGAGGCGCGGCACGCGCCGAGGGGGGCGGAAAGCCCCCCTGCCCCGCCTCCGCAAGCGCGAGATTGACACGGCGCGGCAAAGCCATAAGCAAGGGGGCGGAGGCCCGCGCGCGGCCTTGCTCCGCCCGAGGTCGCCCATGCCCGCCCTGCCCGTTCCGGTCGTCACCATCGGCCTGCTCTTGATGTCGAATGTCTTCATGACCTTCGCCTGGTACGGCCATCTGAAATACAAGACCGCGCCGCTGCTCTTCGTGATCCTGACCTCCTGGGGGATCGCGTTCTTCGAATACATGCTGATGGTGCCGGCGAACCGGATCGGGCATGGCCATTTCTCGGCGGCGGAGCTGAAGACCATACAGGAGGTCATCACCCTCTGCGTCTTCGGCGTGTTTTCGGTGGCCTTCCTGAAGGAGCCGCTGACCTGGAACCATCTCGTCGGTTTCGGGCTGATCGCGGCGGGGGCGTTCTTCATCTTCCATAAATGGTGAATGTCGCAAAATCGCGCCGTCCCGAGGTGGACATGGCCGCGCTCCCGGCATAGCCCTTGGCCATGACCCTGCCCGCCCCGCGCTTCCTCGACCCGGCGACGCCGCCGAAGATCGTCACGCTCACCCTGCTCGCCGGGCTCTCGGCGCTGACGATGAACATCTTCCTGCCCTCGCTGCCCGGCATGGCGGCGTGGTTCGACACCTCCTACGGGCTGATGCAGCTTTCGGTGGCGCTCTACCTCGCGCTCTCGGCGGCGCTTCAGGTGGTGATCGGGCCGATTTCCGACCGCTTCGGGCGGCGGGTGGTGGTGATGGGATCGCTGCTGCTGTTCCTGCTCGCCACGGTGGGCACGCTGCTCGCCCCCAGCGCCACGGTCTTCCTGGTCTTCCGCATGGCGCAGGCGGTGATCGCCGCCGGGATGGTGCTGTCGCGCGCCATCGTGCGCGACATGGTGAGCGATGCCGAGGCCGCCTCGATGATCGGCTATGTCACCATGGGGATGAGCATCGTGCCGATGATCGGCCCGGTGATCGGCGGCGTGCTGGACGAATGGTTCGGCTGGCAGGCGAATTTCGCTCTGCTGCTGGGGCTGGGCGTGGCGGTGACGCTGCTCTGCTGGCGCGATCTGGGCGAGACCGGACCGGAAAATCGCGCCGGATTCGTCGAGCAGGTCCGGCAATATCCGCGCCTGCTGCGCTCGCAGCGGTTCTGGGGCTATTGCCTGGCCGCCGCCTTCTCCTCGGGCTGTTTCTTCGCCTATCTGGGCGGCGCGCCCTTCGTCGGCAACCAGGTCTTCGGGCTGGGTTCCAGCGAGGTCGGCGTGCTCTTCGCGCTGACCGCCGCCGGCTACGCGGCGGGGAATTTCATCGCCGGGCGCTATTCGGTGCGGGTCGGCATGAACCGGATGGTGCTGTCGGGCACGCTGGTCACCACGTTCGGGGTGCTGGCGCAGGCGGCGCTGGCGCTGGCGGGGCTGAGCTCGGCGGTCGCCTTCTTCGGCCTCACCATCTTCATGGGGATCGGCAATGGCGTGGCGCTGCCCAATGCCAATGCCGGCATCCTGTCGGTGCGGCCGGAACTGGCCGGCACCGCTTCGGGGCTGGGCGGTGCGATCAATATCGGCGGCGGCGCGGCCCTGGCGGCGCTGGCCGGGGCGCTGCTGACGCCGGGTTCGACCGAGATGCCGCTGGTCCTCCTGATGCTGGCGAGCTCCTTCGCCTCGGTGGCCGCGATCCTCTGGGTGATGCGGCGGGC
>JBDHSR010000497.1:0-2604 GCA_039808305.1 Gemmobacter sp.
GCGCCTCAGCCCAGCCTGTCGCGCAGGGCGGCCCTGGCCCGGCTCATCCGGCTCTTGATCGTGCCGATGTCGCAGCCGAGGATTTCCGCCGCCTGGATATAGCTTTCGCCCAGCACCGCCACCAGGATGATCGTCTCGCGATAGGGACGCGGCAGCGCGTGCAGCGCCGCCTCCATCTCCTGCATCCTGAGATGCCAGAACTGCCCGTCGGTGGCGACGGCCGGGATCGAGGACACGCAATCGGTATCCCCCGTCCGCTCGCGCGTGCGCTTGGCCCAGTTGCTGTAGAACCTGTTGCGCAGGATGGTGAACAGCCAGGCGCGCAGATTGGTGCCCGGCTCGAAGCGGTCGATGTTCTCGATGGCGCGCAACAGGGTTTCCTGTACCAGATCGTCCGCCTCGATCCTGTCGCGGCAGAGCGAGCGGGCGAAGACCCGCAGCGCCGGGATACAGCCGATGATCTCTTCGCCATGGCGGGGGCCGGCACGTTCGCCGGCCGTCGCGGGCGCCGGGCGGCGGGGCGGCTTCTGGGGGCCGGCCGACAGGCATCGCACGCCGGACCAGCTATCGATGAAAGGCGGAGCGGCTGGTCTGGCAAGTCTCGGGCTGTCGGTCATCCATCCTCTCCATTGCCAGCCCACGAGAGGTTTCCCGCCGCCGCGTGCCGGGGCGGCGGCGCGTTCTCCCGATGGTGTATCTCGCTGGCTTCCCTTCGCCCCCTCACAATCGACAGCGGGCGGGATTGTTCCCTGCATCGCGCATCCTGCCCGGCCGACCGGCGGATTGCCGCGCGACCGGCGGCCTTTGCCACAAGGCCGCCCGGCGGCGCGGAGGAGGGGGTGGGGAACAAACCGCCCCCGGCCCGGTTTCCAGTCCGCCAGTCGCCGGAATTCCGGCAATCACAGGAGGACGCCATGGCCGAGAAAACCCTCGAAACCCTGTTCCACGACACCTTGCGCGACATCTACTATGCCGAGCGCAAGATCCTGACGGCGCTGCCGAAGATGGCGCGGGGAGCGCAGGACCCGAAGCTGAAGGAAGCCTTCCAGGCGCATCGCGAGCAGACCGAAGGCCATGTCGAGCGTCTGCAACGGGTGTTCGAGATGATCGGCCGGAGCGCGCGCGGCAAGACCTGTCCCGCCATCGACGGCATCATCGAGGAGGGCGAGGAGATCATCGCGGATTACAAGGGCACGCCCGCCCTCGATGCCGGGCTGCTGGCCGCCGCGCAGGCGGTGGAGCATTACGAGATCACCCGCTACGGCACGTTGCGGACCTGGGCGCAACAGCTCGGCCTGACGGAGGCCGCCGATCTCCTCGGCCAGACGCTGGAGGAGGAAAGCCGGACCGACGAGGAACTGAGCAAGCTCGCCGTGACGGCGGTGAACGCCGCCGCCGAAATGGCGGAGTGATCGACGGGGCGGCGGCCGGAGGGGGGTGCCCCCCTCCGGCTTTCTTGCCGAACCTTTTCCGGCCGGCGGGGTGTTTCCCGATGGCGCCCCGCCGGATCAGCCGAAACGCGGGGCCGGCTCGGCGGGAAAGCGGCCGGGGAAGCCGCAATTCCCGCAGGGACCGGCATCGCCGGCAAGCTGTCCGCAATTGCCGCAGCATCCGGCCCCGCCCCTTTCCTCGCTGTCGGAGCGGAACTCGACCGGCGGCACGATCGGCAGGCCCGGCCGCGGCGGATCGGCCGGAAAGACCGAGATCTGCCCGGAAGGCTCCAGATAGGCGCGGCGGATGGAGCCGAGATTCTCCACCCCCTTCAGCCGCAGAAGCTCCATCAGTTCGAGACTGCCGATCTTCAGATCCAGCAGGCCCGCGGTCAGGATGGTCCCGTCGCGCACCACCTCGATGGGCATGCCGTCGATCAGGCTCTTGGCCAGCCGATAGCGGCGGATCGTCATGTCGACCGCCTTGTCGAGGCAGACCACGACAAGGATCGCCAGCATGGCGTGCAGCAGCGGCACCTCGGGGACGAAGAGCGAATCCCCCACCGCCGAGCCGAGCGCGATCACCAGCAGGAACTCGACCAGCGAGAGCTGCGAGATGCTCCGCCCGCCGATCCAGCGCAGCAGGATCATCGTCCAGGGCCAGATGACGGCGATCCGGAAAACGATCTCCAGCAGGAACAGCGGCGGCTCGTCTCCGACGAAGATGCGCTGCCAGTCGAAGGCGGTGATCTGGTCCATGGCCGTCCTGCGATATACCGGGGTTCCGGCCCAACGCCGGAAGACGCCCGGACGTTCCGGGGGCGGAGGCGGGAACAAGGTCCGGCTTCCGGCGTTTCCTCCCATGGATCAAGGAAAGGAGGCCGGCATGTCCGCGCCACGAACCAATCTGGAAAAGCAGCGGCGGCGGCACTGGGGGCCGCTGCTGGGCATGGCGCTCGTCACGCTTTTCGCGGTGGCGGTGATCGTCTACTGGCTGGCGGAGGAGATGGCGCAATCCGACCCGCCCTCGCCCGCCGGAACCGCGAGCGAGCCCGCGCCATCCGCGCTTCCCGCCGACGCCATCGAGCCCGGAATGCAGATCGGGGAGCCGGGAGACACCGACGCCGCCCCGCCGCGCGAACCGGTGCCCCGCGACAGCGCCCCGGCGCCCGAG
>JBDHSR010000498.1:0-2588 GCA_039808305.1 Gemmobacter sp.
CTTCCAGGCCTCGGGCGGGTTCAGTCGCGCCTGGCGCTTGAAGCTCTGCGGATCCTTGACGAAGCGCTGGCGGTTCCACACCAGCACGCCGATGTAGAGTTCATTGTTGAGGATGCCGGTGCCGCGCTTCCAGTTGCCGGAGATCGTCGACGGTCCCCAGGTTCCGTCGCTGCGCTCGCCCCGGCCCGGCGCCGGCACGCCTTCCTCGTTCAACGCGGCGGCGATGGCGCGGGCGGAAAGCCCGGCGTCGTAGTCGCGGAAGATCCGCAGCACGACCTCGGCCTCTTCCGGGATGATCTCGCGCTCGCCGGTGATGACCGACCCGTCGGCGCGGAAGGCGCGCTTCACCCGGTAGCCATAGCTGATGCCTCCGGCGGATTTGCCCGCCGCCACCCGGCCTTCAAGGCCGCGATGGGTCTTTTGCGCCAGATCCTTCAGATAGAGCGCCGACATCGTGCCCTTGAGGCCGATGTGCAGTTCCGAAATCTCCCCCTCGGCCACCGTGACGATGGGGATGCCGAGGAAACACATCTGCTTGTAGAAGGCGGCGATATGTTCCTGGTCGCGTGAGAAGCGGTCCAGCCCCTCGGCGACCACGACATCGAACCGACCTTGGCGTGCATCCTCCAGCAGCCGCTGGTAGTCGGGCCGCAGCAGCGAGGCGCCGGAGACGGCCGCGTCGGAATAGCTGCCGGCGACCTGCCAGCCGTTCGCCTCGACCAAACGGCGGCAGACCCGAAACTGGTCCTCGATCGAGGCGTCGGACTGAAGGTCGGTGGAGTAGCGCGCGTAGAGCGCGGCCTTCCGCAGGGGTTGGCGCATCAGCATGTCAGTCTCCCTTCGGGAAGGCGGATCTCTGGTAGGCGATCTCTTCGGCAGCCGCCTGCCGCGCCAGCAGCCGCACCAGCTGCACCAGGCAAGGATGCGGCGGCGGAAGAGTCGGGGCAAGAGCCGGATCGGACGGTATGGCCCCCGCGGAGCCCGCCGTCTCCGGCGCCTCCGTCCCGCAGGCATGTATCTTCCGTTCTCGCGCCATCGGCCGAGTTGCTCCATGCGCCACCAGCGAAAACCGCGCGGCGCTGTCTGATCTGAATGAGGGCCGGGTTGGCCGGGTCAGGAGAAATATAAGGCATGGCACTGGCTCCGAACTGGATTTGCGGATGGAAACGGTGTCAGCGGGTGGCTTTTATGTGGATAACCACCGTCAGGAAAAACTATAGGGATGGAAATGAACCGCTGATTTTACACAGGTGATCCGACAAGGCGGCACGGAAGAAGGAAACAGGCGAAGAAACCGGAAAATCCTGATTTTGCAGAACCGGAAGAAGAAAAGGCAACGAAGGAAAAAGCTCTCGTCTCTTGAGAAAAAGAACATGAAAAATCTGCTTTCTGCCTCAGGAAAAGGAATATGAAAAATCCCAACCTGCCTTGCCTCAGAAACAAGGAAACAGAAAACCATGCATGATGGCCGCTTCTGGAAGTGATGCCCCACTCCGAAAGAACGGCGCTCATATCCATCGCCCCGAAGATCCATTCCCTCCCCAGGAGACATCCGCCATCCTTCGACCACCAGCCTCTTGCTCTTATCCGTCCTCCCCTTTCCAGGTCCGGGCGAACCACCACCAGAGCGTGCTGTCGAGATAGCCTTCGGGCATCGCGGCTACCCTGAGGTCGCCGACCAGCCGGCCGTCGAAATCCGGTCCGAGGTCATCGAGAAAGCGCTGGAGTGCGGTCCTCACCTCCGGCACCGTGATATCGTCGAGCCGGATCGCAGAGCGGCCGGTGCCGAGGTCGGTCTCCGGCAGACCGGCGCAAAACCCGGTGTCGGGCAGGGCCATATAGCGGTGCAAGGCCGCGTTGAAGCGGCGGCAGTCGTCCAGCAGCCGGGACACGACCGGTTTGCAGGCGCCGGCGATCAGCGGAATCGTCTCGCGCGTGCCGGTGAAGCGACACCAGCCGAGGCCGACGGTCGAAAGCCAACCCGACGGCGTGACGCCGATCACCGGATAAAGCCGTCCATCGACCTGGATCTGGGGCGGCTTATCGTGAGGAGCGATGCGCACGGCAGGGACCGAGCGGCCAGGCCGTCCGATCGGCGGCGGGTCGAAGGCCCAGAGGAAAAGTGCGTCATAGTAGCTGTCGTCATACGTCATGGTCATGGAGTTGCTCCTGTTCAATGAGCCAGAAGTTCGGGGCGGGCGGTGTCGATGAGGCCGCGGCGGAGCAAGTCGGCCTCCTGGTGCGGCAGGATCTCGTGCGGGTAGCCGAAGGAGATGTCGCGGATCGCGGTCGACCCGACGCGGGCTTGCAGACGGCGGTGGGCATGGCCGCAGAGCCAGAGGTCGGGCCGGCGTTCCAGAATCCAGGCATCGAGATTGGAGATGAAGAACGGCGACACCGGGCTGATGCGGCCGCCGATGGCGGGGCTCGGCTGGTGATGTGTTACAACGACGGTGCGTCCCGGATGAGGCTCCGCGATGGCACGGGTCAACCAGGAAAGGTGGTCGCGGTGATGCGCGCAGATGTCATCGGGCGTGATGAGTTCGCCGTGAGCATCGCGCCGGATCAGTGCGAAATCCTCCATCCAG
>JBDHSR010000499.1:0-2586 GCA_039808305.1 Gemmobacter sp.
CGGATCGAGAAGGCCTATCGCCATTGGGGCCATGACATCACCGACGAGGATCATGTGCTGGAGGCGGGCCTCGGCTTCGCGGTGCGGACGAACAAGCCGGATTTCATCGGCCGCGAGGCGGTGTTGCGCAAGCAGGAGGCGGGGCTCGCGCGCCGTATGGTGCAGTTCCGGCTGAAGGACCCCGAGCCGCTGCTGTTCCATAACGAGGCGATCGTGCGGGACGGCCGCATCGTCGGCCCGGTGACCAGCGGCAATTACGGCCATGCCCTCGGTGGGGCCATCGGGCTGGGCTATGTGCCCTGCGTGGGGGAGAGTGAGGCGGAGCTGCTGGCATCGCGTTACGAGATCGAGGTGGCCGGGATGCGCCATGCGGCGGAGGTGAGCCTCGTGGCGATGTATGATCCGAAATCGGAGCGTGTGCGCCTGTGACGGCCCGGGGGACGGGGGGCTGTCTGCCCCCCACGGCCTGCGGCCTCCCCCCGAGGATATTTCTGGACAGAAAATGGACGGGAGGCGGGAATGACGCAGACGGGGGCGGAAGGACGGCGGGCCGGCCGGTCCGGCGGGCGCGCGGCGCGGGTGGCGGAGCGGGCGGCGCCGCTGGCGGAGGGGTTGCGGCCGGTGCGGGCCGGGATGCCGGGCGGGCAGTATCGGCCGCTGACCGAGGCGGGGATGGCGCAGATCCACGCGGCGGCCTTGCAGGCGCTGGAGGAGATCGGGCTCGCCAATGCGCCGCCCTCGGGGGTGGAGATCCTGACCGGCGCCGGGGCGGTGCGGGGCGCGGACGGGCGCATCCGCTTTCCGCCCGCGCTGGTCGAGGACATGCTGGCCAAGGCGGCGCGCGGCATCACGCTTCACGGGCGCGATCCGAAATACGATCTGCATCTTCAGGGCACGAATGTGCATTTCGGCACGGCGGGGGCGGCGGTGCATGTCGTCGATCCGCTGACGCTCGACTATCGCGACTCGACCGCGCAGGATCTTTACGACGCGGCGCGCATCGTCGAGCATCTCGACAATGTGCATTTCTACCAGCGCACCATGGTCTGCCGCGATGTGGTGGACAATTACGACATGGACGTGAACACGCTTTACGCCTGCCTGTCCGGCACCAAGAAGCATGTCGGCACCTCTTTCGGCGATCCGGCGCATGTGGCGGGGTGTTTCGATCTGCTGCATATGGTGGCGGGGGGCGAAGCGGCGTGGCGCGCCCGGCCTTTCGTCAGCAATTCCAATTGCTTCGTCGTGCCGCCGATGAAATTCGCCGAAGACTCCTGCAAGGTGATGGAGGATTGCGTGCGGCGGGGGATGCCGGTCCTGCTGCTCTCGGCCGGGCAGGCGGGGGCGACGGCGCCGGCGCCGGTCGCGCTCGCCATCGTGCAGGCGGTGGCGGAGTGCCTCGCCGGGGTGGTCTATGTCAACGCCATCCGGCCGGGGGCGCCGGCGGTCTTCGGCACCTGGCCCTTCGTGAGCGACCTGCGCACCGGCGCGATGTCCGGCGGCAGCGCGGAACAGGCGCTGCTGACGGCGGGCTGCGCGCAGATGCACCGCTTCTACGACCTGCCGGGGGGCGCCGCCTCCGGCATTTCCGATTCGAAGCTGCCGGACATGCAGGCCGGTTGGGAACAGGCGATCACCAATGTGCTGGCCGGGCTGTCGGGGCTGAACATGTGTTACGAGGCGGTGGGGATGCACGCCTCGCTTCTGGGATTCTGCATGGAGAGCCTGATCCTCGGCGACGACATCCTGGGCCAGGTGCTGCGCTGCGTGCGGGGCATCGACGTGACGCCCGATTCGACCTCCATCGAGGCGATGCGGGAGGTCTGCCTCGGCGGCCCCGGCCATTACCTCGGCTCCGGCCAGACGCTTTCGCTGATGCAGACGGAATATGTCTATCCGGCGGTCGGAAACCGCATGTCGCCGAAGGAATGGGCCGAGGCCGGAAAGCCGCAGTTGCTCGACCGGGCGATTGCGCGCAAGAATGAAATCCTCGCCAAGGCCGGCCCGCAGATCGACCCGATGGTCGATGCCGCGATCCGCGCCGCCTACAACATTCGCTTCCGGTGATGCCATGATCCCTGAGAACCTGCTGAAATTCTATATCGACGGCGCCTGGGTGGAGCCGCTCGGCCGCGAGCGGCTGGGGGTGGAGAACCCGGCGACCGAGGAGATCGTGGGCGAGATCGCGCTGGGATCGGAGGCCGATGCCGACCGCGCCATCCTCGCCGCGCGGGCCGCCTTCGACGGCTTCACCGCCTGGCCGGTGGCCGAGCGCATCGCGCTGGTGCGCCGCATCCTCGACATCTACAACGCCCGCTACGAGGATTTCGCGCAGGCGATGAGCCTGGAGATGGGCGCGCCGATCGAATGGGCGCGCGGCGCGCAGGCCTGGGCGGGGCAGGTGCATATCGAAAGCACCATCGCGGCGGCCGAGGAGATGGTCTGGGAATATTCGCGGGGGAATACGCGGATCCTCTACGAGGGCATCGGGGTCTGCGCGCTGATCACGCCGTGGAACTGGCCGATGAACCAGATCGCCTGCAAGGTGGCGCCGGCGCTGATCGCCGGCTGCACCATGGTGCTGAA
>JBDHSR010000500.1:0-2582 GCA_039808305.1 Gemmobacter sp.
CGAGCAGGACAAGCTGATCGACCGCGGCGTCGACGTGCTGATCGCCACCCCCGGCCGGCTGCTCGACCATTTCGAGCGCGGCAAGCTCCTGCTCACCGGCGTGCAGATCATGGTGGTGGACGAGGCCGACCGGATGCTCGACATGGGCTTCATCCCCGACATCGAGCGCATCTTCTCGCTGACGCCCTTCACCCGGCAGACCTTCTTCTACTCCGCCACCATGGCGCCGGAGATCGAGCGGATCACCAAGACGTTCCTGTCGAACCCGGTGAAGATCGAGGTGGCGCGCCAGTCCACCACCTCGGAGACCATCGAGCAGAAGCTCGTCCAGTTCACCCCCAGCCGCAAGGACCGCAGCTTCAGCGAGAAGCGCGCCGTGCTGCGCGCGCTGATCCGGGCCGAGGGCGAAAGCTGCACCAACGCCATCATCTTCTGCAACCGCAAGATGGATGTGGACGTGGTGGCGAAATCGCTGAAATCGCACGGCTTCAACGCGGCGCCGATCCATGGCGACCTGGAGCAGAGCCAGCGGATGAAGACGCTGGACGGCTTCCGCGACGGCTCGCTGCAACTGCTGGTCGCCTCGGACGTGGCGGCGCGCGGGCTCGACATCCCGTCGGTCAGCCATGTGTTCAACTTCGACCTGCCGAGCCATCCGGAGGATTACGTCCACCGCATCGGCCGCACCGGGCGCGCCGGGCGCAGCGGCAAGGCGTTCTCGATCGCCACGCCCTCGGACGAGAAATACCTGACCAATATCGAAAGCCTGGTGAAGCAGGAGATCCCGCGCGGCAGCCTGCCCGAGGGGTTCAGCCTGGCCGAGGCGAGCGAATCGTCGCGCCCGCCGCGCGAGCGCGGGCCGAAGCCCGGTTCCCGCCCGAAGGGCGAGGAGCGCCGCGACAAGGCCGAGGAGCGCCGCGAATCGCCCCGCGACACCGCGCGCGACGAGCGCAAGGACGAGCGGCCGAAATCCGGCGGCGGCGCGCATGTCCATCACCACGGCTCCGGCCCGCATCACCACCGCGAGGAACGGCGCGACGGCCCGCGCGACTCGCGCCACCGCAACGACCGTGACGAGCGCGTGGTGGGCATGGGCGATCACGTCCCCGATTTCATCCTGCGCAGCTTCAAGCTGGCCGAACGCCCGGTCGCCGAGGAACCGGAGGAGGCCCCGGCCCCCGCGGAGGCCGCGAGCCAGGCCGAGTGAGCCATTCCCGCCGGCCTCCGGGGAGCCCCCCGGAGGCCGGCGGCGGCGCCTCCCGGCGGTTCGGCAGATTTCCGCCCGGCCGGCTTTCGATATGCGGCCCTGCGACCATATGGCCCTCCCGGCCCGCCCCCCTGCGCCCCGCCCTCCCCCGGCGGGGTTTTCCACATCTGAGACCCGGTCTGAGGCTTCGGCGGGAAACGGGCCGGATCCTTGGGATTTTCGCCCCCGCCCCGCCTGTCATGCACCGGTTTTCCCCGCCGTCATCCACAGTCCGGCCCGACCGGGGATGAATCACCGCCTTTTCCACAATTAGTGGCCCCCGGGCCCGTCAACACCAAATAGGCTGCGAGCCGCCAAATTTTCCCGTTGATGCGCGGGAGGTTTTCCGACAATTTGTCATCGCGGCGTCGTGAACCACCAGATTTAGTGTCACGATCCAGCAGCAGTTCGGCACCCTCTCGCAGCGCCTTCCGGATGACCGGGGCGCACCTGCCCGCGATGCGGGCGGAGGGCCGAGTCATGCCTGCTGCCGCGCGGGACGGCCAGAAACGGGGGGCGAAGCTCCTCACAAAAAGGACTACGGGGCGCAGATGAAGATCGAGCGGAAGTTCACGACGGAAACCACCGGCGCCTATGGCGCCATGTCCTTCTCCACCACCACCTCCGAAATCCGCAATCCCGACGGCAAGGTGGTGTTCCGCAACGAGGCGGTGGAGATCCCCGAGGGCTGGAGCCAGGTCGCCTCGGACGTGCTGGCGCAGAAATATTTCCGCAAGGCCGGCATTCCCGCCCGGCTGAAACGGGTGAAGGAAAAGGGCGTGCCGGAGTTCCTCTGGCGCTCGACCGCCGACGAAGCGGAGCTGGCGAAACTGCCCGAGGATCAGCGGCTGACGGGCGAGACCTCGGCCCGGCAGGTCTTCGACCGGCTGGCGGGCGCCTGGGCCTATTGGGGCTGGAAGGGCGGCTATTTCAGCACCGAGGCCGACGCCAAAGCCTATTACGACGAGATGCGCTTCATGCTGGCCCGCCAGATGGCGGCGCCGAACAGCCCGCAATGGTTCAATACCGGCCTGCACTGGGCCTATGGCATCGACGGCCCCGGCCAGGGCCATTTCTATGTCGACCACAAGACCGGCAAGCTGACGCAATCCGACAGCGCCTATGAACATCCGCAGCCGCATGCCTGCTTCATCCAGTCGGTGAAGGACGATCTGGTGAACGAGGGCGGCATCATGGACCTCTGGGTCCGCGAGGCGCGGCTGTTCAAATACGGCTCGGGCACCGGCACCAACTTCTCCTCGCTGCGCGGCGAGGGCGAGCGGCTGTCGGGCGGCGGCAAATCCTCGGGCCTGATGGGGTTCCTGAAGATCGGCGA
>JBDHSR010000501.1:0-2580 GCA_039808305.1 Gemmobacter sp.
TCTCGATCGGGCACAGCGCGTCCAGCCGCCCTTGGGTGATGACGAAGCCGCCGACATGCTGCGACAGGTGGCGGGGAAAGCCGATGATCTCGGCGATCAAGCGCAGGGCCAGTCGCAGGCGGCGGTCCTCGGGCGAGAGGCCGGCGGCGCGCAGCTGGCCCGCATCCGGGGGCTCCATCGACCAGCCCCAGACCTGGCCGGACAGGCGCGCGATCACGTCCTGGGACAGGCCCATGACCTTGCCGACCTCGCGCAGGGCGGCGCGGGTGCGGAAATGGATCACGGTGGCGGTCAGACCGGCGCGCTCGCGGGTATATCGTTCATAGATCCACTGGATCACCTCCTCGCGCCGCTCATGCTCGAAATCCACGTCGATATCGGGGGGCTCGCCGCGTTCCTTGCTGATGAAGCGCTCGAAGATCAGGGTGATGCTTTCGGGCGGCACCTCGGTGATGCCCAGCAGATAGCAGACCACGGAATTCGCCGCCGAGCCGCGGCCCTGGCACAGGATGCCCTTGGTCCGTGCAAAGCCCATGATGTCGTGGACGGTCAGGAAATAGGGGGCGTAGGCCATCTCTCCGATCAGGACCAGTTCCTTGTCCACTCGCTGCGCGATAGCGGCCGGCGGGCCGGAGGGATAGCGCCAGCGCATTCCCTCGCGCGTCAGGCGGGCAAGGCGGGCCTGCGCCGGCTCACCCCCCCGCACCTCGTCGGGATATTGATAGCGCAACGCGTCGAGGCGGAAGGTGCAGGCGCGGGCGATGTCCAGCGTGCGGCGGATGGCGGCGGGATGGTCGCGGAACAGGCGGGCCATCTCGGGCGCGGATTTCAGGCGGTGCTCGCCATGGGGCAGGCGGCGGGCGCCGATGGTGTCGATGGTGCAGCCGATCCGCAGGCAGGTCAGCACATCGGCCAGCGGGCGGCGGGCGGCGCGGTGCATCAGCACATCGCCCAGCGCCACCAGGGGCAGGCCGTGGGTGTCCGCCATGCCCGCCAGCCGGTCCAGTCGCGCCCGGTCGCGCCCGTCATAGCGCGGCGCCGCGCCCAGAAAGCAGCGCCCCGGAAAGCGGTCGCCGATCTGGCGCAGATGCCCGGTGGGGGCGGGGGCCTGCATCGGGTCGGGCGGCAGGGCGATGAGGATCATCCCCTCGCCCCAGTCCAGCAGGTCGGCGCGGGTCAGGTGGCATTCGCCCTTGGGGGCGCGGCGCTTGCCCAAGGACAGCAGCCGCGTCAGCCGCGACCAGGCCGGCAGGTCGGTGGGCAGGGCCAGCCATTCGACCGGGCTGTCGGTCAGCACCAGCCGCGCGCCGGGGATCAGCCGGGGCAGCGGCGCGCCGGATGCGGTGACGGGCGGGGTTTCGGGCGCCCGTGTGTGGCGGCTGGACGGGTCGTGGTGCTGTTGCGAGCGGATGGCGGGGCCGGGTTGGGCCGTGGCCGCCGCGCGCTGGCGCGCCAGTTCCTTCAGCGCCGAGAACGCCCGCACCACCCCGGCGACGGAGTTGCGGTCGGTGATGGCGACGGCGGCGACGCCCAGCTCGGCGGCGCGGGTCACCAGCTCCTCGGGATGCGAGGCGCCGCGCAGGAAGCTGAAATTCGTGGTCACGCAAAGCTCGGCATAGGCGGTCACGCGAATTCCCCCTGGATATACCATCGCGCGCCCTCGGCGGCCTGCGGGGTGTGGAACAGCCACAGACGCGGGCCCTCCCGCGTGGCGATGCGCCAATAGTCGCGCAGGCCCGTGTGCCAGCCGGGATCGTCCAGCCACCATTCCGGCGTGATCCGCTCCGGCCCGGTGGCATGCAGCGTGGTCAGCCGCCGGTGGCGCCAGCGAAAGCTGGCGGGCGGGTGGCCGCTGACCGCCGTGGCCGGCTCGGGCGGGAACAGGGTGATCGGGCGCGGCGGGCCGGCGCGGGGCGGCGGGGCCTCGGGCGCGGCATGGATGGCGGGGGCGAGGCGGAAGCTGCGCTCGGGGATCAGGCTGTCGGCGGGCAGGATGCGCAGCACCCGGTCGAAGCCGATGCGGTTGCCCAGCGAGGACAGCAGGTCCGCCAGCGCATCCTGTTGCCGCGCGGTTTCGGGCCCGGTCTGGCAGGGGGCCAGCGCCTCGGTCAGCGGGGCGGTCAGGCGCATCGCGTCGATGCCGAAGCCCGCATCGACCGACTCGAGCCCGTGGGTGAACAAGGCCGCCATCCGCCCGGGATCGCGCATCGGACGGGCGAGGCCGATCTCGACCCGCGCGGCCTCGTGATCGACGCGGCGAAGCTCCAGCCGCAGCCGGCGGGCGCCGCGCTGGTGCCGGGCCAGTTGCGCGCACAGGCGCTCCAGCAGGTGCGCCAGCCCGGCCATGACATCCGATTGCCGCCCGATCGGCTCCGCCAGGGTCAGGCGGGCAGCGAAGCGCGGTGGCTCGGGATTGGCGGCGACGGGCTCGGGGCGGGTGCCCAGCGCCTGTTCCAGCCGCATCGCCAGCCCCGGGCCGAAGCGGCGGGCCAGCGGCGCGCGCGGCAGCGGGATCAGGTCGGCGATGCGCGGCAGGCCGAGGCGGACCAGTCCCGCCACCGTGTCATGGTCGATGCGCAG
>JBDHSR010000502.1:0-2575 GCA_039808305.1 Gemmobacter sp.
AGGCGGCGTCGAGCAGCCCGCGCCCTTTCAGCAGCGCCTCCACCCCCGGCATCCGGCCGCGGAAATCGAGATAGAGATCCTCCGCCGGGCGCGAGCCGCCGGCGCTCAGGATGAAGGTCTCCAGCTGCTTCGCCATTCCGGGGTCGAAGGCGTCGCCGGTCTCCTCGAAGGCGGCGAAGGCGTCGGCGTCCATCACCTCGGACCACATGTAGCTGTAATAGCCCGAGGAATAGCCGTCGCCGGAAAAGACATGGGCGAAATGCGGCGTGGCGTGGCGCATGCGGATGGCGCGCGGCATGCCGATCTCCTCCAGCACCTCGGCCTGTCTCTGCATCGGATCGGCCGGGGCGGGGCCGTCATGGAAGGCCAGGTCGACCAGCGCGGAGGCCACGAATTCCACCGTGGCGAAGCCCTGGTCGTAGGTGCCCGCCGCCAGCAGCCGCCCCAGCAGGTCGGCCGGCATCGGCGCGCCGGTCTGCCAGTGCCGGGCATGGCGTTCCAGCACCTCGGGCACGTCCAGCCAGTGCTCGTAAAGCTGGCTCGGCAGTTCCACGAAGTCGCGCGCCACATTGGTGCCGCTGATGAAGCCATAGGTCACGTCGCTGAGCATCTGGTGCAGCGCATGGCCGAATTCGTGGAACAGCGTCCGCGCATCGTCATGGGAGAGCAGCGCCGGCTCGCCCTTGGCGAAGTTGCAGACATTCACCACGATGGGCCGCACCTCGCCGCCCAGCTTGCGCTGGCCGCGCATCGCCGAGCACCACGCCCCCGAGCGTTTCGAGCCGCGCGCGAAATAGTCGCCGATGAACACCGCGACATGCCGGCCGTCGCGCGTCACCTCCCAGGCCCGCGCGTCGGGATGGTGGAGCGGCTCCTCCAGCGGGCGGAATTCCAGCCCGAACAACCGATGCGCGCAATCGAAACAGGCGGCGATCATCGCGTCGAGGCTCAGATAGGGTTTCAGCGCCGCCTCGTCGAGATCGTGCTCGGCCTTGCGCCGCTTCTCGGAATAGTAGCGCCAGTCCCAGGGCTCCAGCGGGCCGGGGATGCCGTCGGCATGCAGCATCGCCTCCAGCACCCGCGCATCGGCCTCGGCCCGCGCCCGCGCCGGCGCCCAGACCCGCATCAGCAGCGCGCGCACCGCCTCCGGGGTCCGGGCCATTTCCGGCTCCAGCTTGAAGGCGGCGAAATTCGGATAGCCCAGCAGGTGCGCGCGTTCCTCGCGCAGCTTCAGCGTCTCGGCGGCGATGGCGCGGTTGTCATGGGCATTGCCGTTGGCGCCGCGCGCCACCCAGGCGGCATAGGCCTTCTCGCGCAGCGCCCGGCGCGGCGAGAATTGCAGGAAGGGCACGATCAGCGAGCGGCTGGTGGTGATGACCGGCCCGTCCACCCCCTTTTCCGCCCCCGCCGCGCGGGCGGCGGCGACGGCGAAATCCGGCAGCCCCTCCAGATCGGCCTCGGCCAGCGGCATGAACCAGTCGCGCTCCTCGGCCAGCACGTTCTGGCCGAAGGCGGTGCCCAGCACGGCGAGCCGCGCCTTCACCTCGGTCAGCCGCCCGGCCTCCGCGCCTTCGAGCTGCGCGCCGGAGCGCACGAACATCCGCCGGTAAAGCTCCAGCACCCGCGCCTGTTCGGGCGTGAGGCCGAGATCGGCGCGGGCCTGCCACAGCGCCTCGATCCGGGCGAAAAGCGCCTTGTTATTGGTGATTTCCGAGGAGAAGGCGCTCATCTTCGGCGCGAGGTCGCGCATCAGCGCCTCGCGCACCGGATTGGAGTCCGCCGAGGCGAGATTGTAGAACAGCCCCGCCACCCGGTCGAGCGTGGTTTCGGCCAGTTCCAGCGCCTCGATCGTATTGGCGAAATCCGGCGGCGCCGGATTCTCGGCGATGGCCGCGACCGCCGCCCGCGCCTCGGTCAGGCCGGCCTCGAAGGCGGGCGCGAAATCCTCGTCGCGGATCGCGGCGAAGGGCGGCAACTGGAACGGCGTCTCCCAGGGGGTCAGCAGCGGATTGGTCATCGGCGGGTCTCCTTTGGCGCGAGCCTAGGGCGGATCGGCATCGGCCACAACAGAGCGCGGGCCGTCCTCTCAGACCGGGCGGCCCCAGAGATCGTATTCCCCGGCCTCCTCGACCTCCACCGTGACGAAATCGCCGGGGGCCAGCGTCTCGAAGCCTGCGTCGATGAACAGGTTGCCGTCGATCTCCGGCGCGTCGGCCATGGTGCGGCAGGTGGCGCCCTCGTCGTCCACCTCGTCGACCAGCACCCGCAGGCGCCGCCCGACCTTGGCCGCCAGCTTCGCCTCGGAGATCGCCTGCGCCTTTTCCATGAAACGCTCCCAGCGGTCCTGCTTCACCGCCTCCGGCACATGGTCCGGCAGGTCGTTCGACCGCGCGCCGGCGACGTTCTCGTATTGGAAGCAGCCGACGCGATCCAGTTGCGCCTCGTCCAGCCAGTCGAGCAGGGTCTGGAACTCCGCCTCGGTCTCGCCGGGATAGCCGACGATGAAGGTGGAGCGCAGCGTGATCTCCGGGCAGTCGCGGCGCCAGGCGGCGATCTCGTCCAGCGTCTTCGCCGC
>JBDHSR010000503.1:0-2574 GCA_039808305.1 Gemmobacter sp.
ACCCCGCTGGTCCTTGTCTCGGAACAGCGCGTCGACCGGCCGGCCGACCCCGCCCGCCCCGAGGCCGGCCCGGTGCACCCGCGCCGGGTGGCCGGCCTCGCCGCCGCCGCCGCCCTGCTGGAGGACGAGGAGGAGGAGGACGATCCGGACGCCGAGGACAACCTCTTCGACGACAGCCGGGGTTTCGCGGAATTCGCCGAACGGCTGGGCGCGCAGGGCCTGCCCGCGCTGCTGGAGGCCGCCGCCGCCTATGCCGCCTGCGTCGAGGGCCGCCCGCATTTCTCGCGCCCGCAACTCATGCGCCAGATCGCGACGCTGGGCGAGGAGGGCGGCATCGCGCGCGAGGACAGCCTGCGCAGCTTCGGCTCGCTGCTGCGCGACGGCCGGATCGTCAAGGTGAAGCGCGGGCAATACGCGCTGGCCGAAAGCTCGCATCTGCTGGCGGAGGCGCGCAGGATCGCGGGGTGACGGCCGGTCGCCCCCGTTCCGGGTCGACGGGCTGCCACCCTCCCCGGACAATCGAAAGGCGGAAGGGCTGCCCTTCCGCCTTTCCGGTTTTCAGCGCCCGGGCCGATCGTCGGGCGGCGCGTCCGGATCGGCCTGCCCCACGCCCTTGAAGACGAACTTGAAGGGCAGCATCCACAGGAAGCCCAGGGCGATATAGATCAGGAATTCCAGCCAGACCGGCGGCCGGTCCAGCGCCCCCATGATGCCCCAGACCACGCCGATATAAAGCGGCAGGCCGACGATCAGGATCAGCAGCGACAGCCGCCGGCGGGCCCGGTAGGACAGCGCCATGGTCAATCCGCGAAAGGATCGGTGACGAGGATGGTGTCGTCCCGCTCCGGGCTGGTGGAGAGCAGGGCGACCGGGCACTGGATCAGTTCCTCGATGCGGCGGACATATTTCACCGCCGCCCCCGGCAGGTCGGCCCAGCTCCGCGCGCCGGCGGTGGAGTCGCTCCAGCCCTCCAGCTCCTCGTAGACCGGCTTGCAGCGCGCCTGCTGGTCGGCGGCGGTCGGCAGATGGTCGATGACCGTCCCGTCGAGGTCGTAGCCCACGCAGATCCTCAGCGTCTCGAACCCGTCGAGCACATCGAGCTTGGTCAGCGCGATGCCCGACACGCCCGAGGTGGCGCAGGTCTGCCGCACCAGCACCGCGTCGAACCAGCCGCAGCGGCGCTTGCGCCCGGTGACCGTGCCGAATTCATGCCCGCGCTCGCCGAGACGCTGGCCGTCCGCGTCGTGCAGCTCCGCCGGGAACGGGCCCTCGCCCACCCGGGTCGTATAGGCTTTCACGATGCCCAGCACGAAGTCGATGGCGGTCGGGCCGAGGCCGACGCCGGTCGCCGCCTGCCCCGCCAGCGTGTTCGACGAGGTGACGTAAGGATAGGTGCCGAAATCCACGTCCAGCAGCGCGCCCTGCGCCCCCTCGAACAGGATGCGCTTGCCGGAGCGGCGCGCCTCGGTCAGCACCTTCCAGACCGGGGCGGCGAAGGGCAGCACCTGCGGCGCGATCTCCTTGAGGCTGGCGATCAGCGCGGCGCGGTCCACCGGCTCCAGCCCCAGCCCCTTGCGCAGCGCGTCGTGATGGGCGAGCAGCCGGTCCACCCGCACCTCCAGCGTCGCCGCATCGGCCAGATCGGCGACGCGGATGGCGCGGCGGCCCACCTTGTCCTCATAGGCCGGGCCGATGCCGCGGCCGGTGGTGCCGATCTTGGCCACCCCCACCGCGCCCTCGCGCGCCCGGTCCAGCTCGCCATGCAGCGGCAGGATCAGCGAGGCGTTCTCGGCGATCATCAGGTTCTCGGCGTCGATGGTGACCCCCTGCCCGCGCAGCTTGGCGATCTCGGCCACCAGATGCCAGGGATCGAGCACCACGCCATTGCCGATCACGCTCAGCTTGCCGCCGCGCACGATGCCCGAGGGCAGCAGGCTCAGCTTGTAGACATTGCCGCCGATGACCAGCGTATGCCCGGCGTTGTGGCCGCCCTGGAACCGCGCGATGACATCGGCGCGCTCGCTGAGCCAGTCGACGATCTTGCCCTTCCCCTCGTCACCCCACTGGGCGCCCACGACGACGACATTGGCCATGCCCGCAATCCTTCGGCAAAATGAAACCCGCGCCCGTATATAAAGAGAGACCGGGCGATGACAGAGAAAAATCGCCGCGCCGGATGGCCGGCCGGGAAGGAGGGGCGCCGCCCCTCTTGGCCTGCGGCCAATTCACCCCGGGATATTTGGGGACAGAAAATCCACGGGCGCCTCCATTTTCTGTCCGGAAATATCCTCGGGGGTGAATTGCGAGGCCCGGCCTCGCAAGAGGGGGCGGAAAGCCCCCTCCTCCGCCGCCAGCCACAGGCGGGCGGCGCCGGCGAGGGCCTCCGGCGGATGGCCGGAGAAGCCGATGACGAGGCCGGGACGGCCGGGGCCGAGGAACATGGGCGAGAGCGCGCGGGCGCCGAAGCCGGCGGCGCGGGCGCGGGCGGCCAGCGCCATGTCATCCGCGCCCCCGGGCAGCGGCAGGGTGAGGTGCAGGCCCTGGTCAGGGGCGGCGGCGGGCAGCCCGGCCTCC
>JBDHSR010000504.1:0-2571 GCA_039808305.1 Gemmobacter sp.
GCCCCGCCGGCGGCCGGCGGCGGCGACGCCCCCGGCTGGTCGGCGCGCCGCCATGTCATCGTCGGATTCGCCGCCCTCGCGGTGCTGTTCGGCGGCTTCGGGCTCTGGAGCGTGACCAGCAACATCGCCGGCGCCGTCGTCGCCTCCGGCCAGATCGAGGTCGAGAACCACCGCCAGGTGGTGCAGCATCCCGATGGCGGCGTGGTGGAGCAGATCGCGGTTTCCGAGGGCGACACCGTGAAGGCGGGCGACCTGCTGATCAAGCTCGACGGCACGGTGATCCGCTCCGAGCTCGCCATCGTCGAGAACCAGCTTTTCGAACTGATGGCCCGCCGCGCCCGGCTCTCGGCCGAGCGCGAGGATCTGGGCACCATCACCTTCCCGCAGGAACTGATCGACACCGCCGCGAAACGCCCCGAGGTGAAGGACCAGATGGACGGCCAGGTCCATCTGTTCGAGGCCCGCGCCGACACGCTGTCGAAGCAGATCGGGCAATTGTCCGAGCGCCGCGCGCAGATCGAAAGCCAGATCACCGGCATCACCGCGCAATCCGAGGCGCTGTCGACCCAGCTCGCGCTGATCCAGAAGGAGCTGACCGACCAGCAGGCGCTGCTCGACAAGGGGCTGGCGCAGGCCAGCCGCGTCCTCGCCCTGCAACGCGAGGAGGCGCGGCTGCGCGGCCAGGTGGGCGAGCTCGCCGCCTCGCGGGCGCAGGCCGGCGAGAGCATCTCGGAGATCGAGCTGGAAATGCTGCGCCTCGGCGCCACAAGGCGCGAGGAGGCCAACAGCCAGCTCCGCGACATCGGCTATCAGGAACTGGAACTGAGCGAACGCCGCCGCGCGCTGATCGAGCAGATCGCCCGGCTGGAAATCCGCGCCCCGGTCTCGGGCATCGTGCTGGGGCTCCAGGTCACCACGCCGCGCGCGGTGATCCGCCCGGCCGACCCGGTGCTCTACCTGATCCCGCAGGACCGGCCGCTGGTGATCGCCGCGCAGGTCTCGCCGATCCATATCGACCAGGTCTATGCCGGGCAGGAGGCGCGGCTGCATTTCTCCGCCTTCAACTCGCGCACCACGCCGGAACTGAAGGGCCATATCGCCGTGGTCTCGGCCGACGCGCTGGTCGACCAGCGCAGCCAGATGTCCTATTACCGGGCCGAGATCGTGCTCGACCCCGGCGAGCTCGACAAGCTGGTGGGGCTGACGCTCTTGCCCGGCATGCCGGTCGAGGCGTTCATCCGCACCCATGACCAGACGCCGCTGGCCTATCTGCTGAAACCCTTCACCGATTACTTCAACCGCGCCTTCCGCGAGACCTGAGCCCGCGCCCGGCCCCGGCTTGCCGCGGCCCCTGCGCCCGGCCAGCCTCGCCCGCGATCCCAAGACCCCCCGCAAGACTTCCCGGAGGAACCATGTCCATCGACGCCCGCCTCGCCGAACTCGGCATCACCCTGCCCGACGCCCCCGCCCCGGTGGCGAATTACGTGCCCTATGTCCAGACCGGCAATCTGCTCTTCGTCTCGGGCCAGGTCAGCTCCGACGCGAACGGCCCGATCAAGGGCAAGCTCGGCGCCGATATGGGCGTCGAGGCCGGGGCCGAGGCGGCGCGCCGCTGCGCCATCTCGCTGCTCGCCCAGGCGAAGAAGGCCTGCGGCGGCGATCTCTCGCGCATCCGCCGGGTGGTGAAGCTCACCGGCTTCGTGAACTCCACCCCCGATTTCACCGACCAGCCGAAAGTGGTGAACGGCGCCTCCGACCTGATGGTGGCGGTGCTGGGCGAGGCCGGGCGCCATGCCCGCGCCGCGGTCTCCGCCCCCGCTTTGCCGCTCGGCGTGGCGGTCGAGGTCGACGCGGTGTTCGAGATCGCCTGATGCCCGCCCTGCCGCCCGATCTGCTGCGCCGGCCCATCGCCCATCGCGCCCTGCACGACCGGGCGGCCGGCCGCCCCGAGAACAGCCGCGCGGCGATCCGCGCGGCGATCGCCCACGGCTATGCGATCGAGATCGACCTGCAACTGTCCTGCGATGGCGTCGCCATGGTGTTCCATGACGAGGATCTGCCGCGCCTGACCGGCCGCGACGGCTGGGTCTGCCGCCACAGCGCCGCCGACCTCGCCGCGATGCCGCTGCTCGGCACCGCCGAGACGCCGGCCACGCTGGCCGAGATCCTCGCCCTCGTCGCCGGCCGCGCGCCGCTGCTGATCGAGGTGAAGGACCAGATGCTTTCCCCAATCGGCCGCATCGGCCCGCTGGAGGACGCCGCCGCCGCCGCCCTTTCCGGCTACCGCGGCCCGGTCGCGCTGATGTCCTTCAACCCCGACAGCGTGGCCGAACTCGCCCGGCTCCGCCCCGACCTGCCGCGCGGCCTCACCACCGGCAGCTTCGATCCGGAGAGCTACGCCCCGCTCGCCCCCGAGCTCTGCGCCCGCCTGCGCGACATCCCCGATTACAGCCGCACCGGCGCCAGCTTCATCAGCCACGAGGCCGCCGATCTCGGCCGCCCCCGCGTGGCCGAGCTGAAATCGGCCGGCGCCGCCATCCTGTGCTGGACCGTCACCTCCCCCGAAATGGA
>JBDHSR010000505.1:0-2565 GCA_039808305.1 Gemmobacter sp.
ATCCGGCCGATGATGTATCTGGCGCTGAGCTACGACCACCGCATCGTCGACGGCAAGGGCGCGGTGACCTTCCTCGTGCGCGTCAAGGAGGCGCTCGAGGATCCGCGCCGGCTGCTGATGGATCTCTGATCGCGCGGGGGGGCACCCGGGGCCGCGGACGGGGCCGCAGACGGGGACGGGGACGGGGCGCGGTTTGCCCTTGATCCCGCCCGCGCAAGCGGCTATCCCCCGCCGGACCGGGGCCATCGGCGCGCATCGATTCGGGGTGCGCGCTGTTTTTGTTGCGAAAGCGGGCGGGTGGTCGGCCCGGTCGGAAGAGAAGGTGAAGCGCGGCCATGGCAAAACGCTGGTATTCGGTGAGCGTCCTTTCGAATTTCGAGAAAAGGGTCGCCGAACAGATCAGGCAGGCCGTGGAGGACGCGGGACTTGCCGAGGACATCGACGAGGTTCTGGTCCCCACCGAGGAGGTGATCGAGGTCCGCCGCGGCAAGAAGGTGACTTCCGAGCGCCGCTTCATGCCCGGCTATGTGCTGGTGCACATGGACATGACGACCGAAGGCTACCGCCTGATTTCCGACATCAACCGCGTCACCGGCTTCCTCGGGCCGCAGGGCCGGCCGATGCCGATGCGCGACGAGGAAGTGAACGCCATGCTCCGCCGGTCGAGCGAGGGGGGCGAGGTGCAGCCGCGCAACCTGATCCGCTTCGACATCGGCGAGAAGGTCAAGGTCACCGACGGCCCGTTCGAGGGTTTCGACGGCATGGTCGAGGAAGTGGACGAGGGCAGCAACCGGCTGAAGGTCTCGGTGTCGATCTTCGGGCGCGCGACGCCCGTCGAACTGGAATTCACCCAGGTGTCCAAGGGCGCCTGAGCGAAGCCGCGGAAGGCGAGCGCGCCCATGGGGCGTGACGGACCGCACCGCTAAACCGCGCCCCGCCGGGGCGCCGTGTGAGAGGAGAGGGCCTCATGGCCAAGAAGATCATGGGCAGCCTGAAGCTGCAGGTGAAGGCCCAGCAGGCGAACCCGTCGCCGCCCGTCGGCCCGGCGCTGGGCCAGCGCGGGCTGAACATCATGGCTTTCGTCAAGGAATTCAACGCGAAATCCGCCGATTTCGCCCCCGGCACCCCGGTCCCGGTGGTGATCACCTATTATCAGGACAAGTCCTTCAGCCTGGAACTGAAGACGCCGCCGGCGTCCTTCCTGGTGAAGCAGGCCGCCGGCCTGCAACCGCAGGGCAAGCGCAACCGCGCCAAGGGTTCGGCCAAGCCCGGGCGTGACGTGGCCGGCACGATCACCGCGGCGCAGGTCCGCAAGATCGCCGAGGCCAAGATGAAGGACCTGAACGCCACCACGATCGAGGCGGCGATGAACATCGTCCTCGGCTCGGCCAGGTCCTGCGGCATCGAAGTGAAGGGCTGACACAATGGCGAAGATCTCGAAGCGCGTGAAGAAGGCGCAGGAAGCCTTTACCGGCAAGGCCAACCTCTCGGTCGAGGAGGCGGTGAAGCTGATCAGGGGCGCGGCCTCGGCGAAATTCGACGAGACGCTGGAAATCGCCATGAACCTCGGCGTCGATCCGCGGCACGCCGACCAGATGGTGCGCGGCGTGGTGCAACTGCCGAATGGCACCGGCAAGGTGGTGCGCGTGGCGGTCTTCGCCCGTGGCGCCAAGGCCGACGAGGCGAAGGCCGCGGGCGCCGACATCGTGGGCGCCGAAGAGCTGATGGAAACCATCCAGGGCGGGAAGATCGAATTCGACCGCTGCATCGCCACGCCCGACATGATGCCGCTGGTGGGCCGGCTGGGCAAGATCCTCGGGCCGCGCAACCTGATGCCCAACCCCAAGGTGGGCACGGTGACCATGGACGTGGCCACCGCGGTGAAGAACGCCAAGGGCGGCGAGGTGCAGTTCAAGGTGGAAAAGGCGGGCGTGATCCATGCCGGAATCGGCAAGGTCTCGTTCACGGACGACAAGCTGGCGCAGAACGTGCGCGCCTTCGTCGAGGCGGTGACGCGGGCCAGGCCCTCGGGCGCCAAGGGCACCTATGTGAAGAAGGTCTCGCTGTCTTCCACCATGGGGCCGGGCGTATCGCTCGATCTGGCCTCGACCGCGCAGGGCTGAGCCTGCCAGAGATTCCCTCCCCCTCGGGGGCGGGATGACGGGGCGGACACGCCCCGTCCTGTCCGAGACGGCGGGTGGCGCAAGCCTTAATCTCCTGCCCGAGATGGGGAACGACGACCTTTCGCCCCAGGGCGATCCTGGCCTTCGGAACCCGCATACGGACCGAAACGCCCCTTGCGGGGGGCAGAAGAGAGCCGGGGGAAACCCCACACTTGGAGTGAAACTGTGGATAGAGCGGCAAAAGAGAGAGTGGTCGAGGAACTCGGCCAGATCTTCGAAAGCTCTGGCGTCGTGGTGGTCGCCCACTACGAAGGCATGACGGTTGCACAGATGCAGGACCTGCGCGCGAAGATGCGCGAAGTCGGCGGGTCCGTCCGCGTTGCCAAGAACACGCTCGCCAGGATTGCCCTCGAGGGCCGGCCTTCCGCCAGGATGGCCGAGC
>JBDHSR010000506.1:0-2547 GCA_039808305.1 Gemmobacter sp.
GACTTCGCGCCGGTGTCGATCTCCGACGATGGACGGAAGACCACCTTCGTCATCCCGCCCGGCGCGCCGATGCCGACAATCTTCCGGGCCGATGCGAAGGGGCAGGAATATTCGGTCAACTCCGCCGTGCGCGGCACCACCATCACCGTCAGCACCCGCTCTGAACGTTGGGTGCTGCGCTACGGCGATGAATATGTCTGCGTGACCGCGGAAACGGGGGGCGGCCAATGAGCGAAGACGATCAGGACGGCAAACTCGCCGCGCGCATGGCCCGTATGAAACCATCCGAGGCGCCAAAGCGCCGCCGTGGCGTGAACCCCTACGCCCTTTCGGCCGTGACTGCCGTGGCGGGCGTCGGCGTCGGGGCCTGGCTTGTCCTCGCCGCCCCGGAGGCCCCAGCGCCCTCACCCGCGCTGGAAACCGCCTCGGTCAGTGATTTCCAAGGCGCGCAAGGTGCCGACGGGTTTTCAATCACGAAAGAAAAGCCGCAGATCGTCCCTGCCGTCCCGGACACTTCCGAGGCCGAGCGGCTGCAGGCTGAGATCGAATCCCTGAACGCCCAGATCGCCGATCTGAAAGCCAATCCGGTGACCGTCACCGATGAGGCGGCGCTCGCGGATTTGAAAGCGCAACTGGCGGCTCTGGATGCGGATGCCACGGCACGCGAGGCAGCCCTCTCCGACCTCGAACGCGAGAACATCCGGCTCCAAACCGAGCTTGAGACCAAGGCGCTCGTCGAGGGTGACGCCGAGGCCGAGGCGGCACGCGCCCGCGAAGAGGAACTGGCTCGCAAGCGCCAGGAAGCCGAGATGCTGAAGGAAGCCCAGATCCATTCCGACATGGTCGCGATGCGCTCTTCCATGGATATGGGCGGGGAGACGGGAGGTGCAGCCCCGACCGGTCCCGGAGGTGGAGGTGCCACCGCCAGGGGCGATGAGGCCTTCCGGCGCGCGGGGGCCAAGTCGGCGGAGGTCCGCCAGGCGGAGGTGATCGCCAACCCTGCCTATACAGTGATGCAGGGCACCCTGATCGAGGCCTCGCTCGAAACCGCCGTCAGCACCGATCTTTCCGGCAATGTCGCTGCCGTGGTCAGCCACGATGTCTGGTCCTTCGATATGTTCCGCGTCCTCATCCCACGCGGCTCCCGCCTTTTTGGCCGGTACGATTCCGAGGTCGATGCCGGTCAGCGCCGGGTGCTGATCGCCTGGGACCGGATCGTGACCACCGATGGCCAATCCGTGGAACTCGCGGCTTACGGCACAGACCGGATCGGGCGCTCCGGCCTGCCCGGCAAGGTGCGCAACCACTTCCTGCAGCGCTTCGGCACTGCCGCCCTGATCTCCGTAATCGGGGCCGTCCCCGCGATCGCCGCCGCCCGATACGAAGGCGACGAGGTGGCATCCGACACCGCCGAGAATGTCGGCAATGATCTCGGCGAAGCCGTGAATGATGTCATGGCTGACTACCTGCGCATCCCGCCCACGATCAGCGTCAATCAGGGGGCTGTCGTTATGGTCCGCGTCGACGCCGACATCGAGTTCTACTGATGAGCTACCTCGATACCTATCTTGGGCAGCTCGACACGGCGCTCTCTGACGCGGCCGTCATGGAGCTAGCGATCAATGCCGATGGCACGATCTGGGTGGAACGGTCAGGGCAGATCCACATGGAAGCCAGCGGGCTTGCCCCCCTGCCCGCACGCTCGGTGCGCGACCTCGCAGCCCAGATCGCCAATTCGACCTCGAACACCTTCACAGAGGCCGCGCCCCTTGTCTCGGCCGCCGTTCGCTACCGCGACCTGATGCTGCGCTGTCAGGTGGTTGGCACGCCCGCCGTCTCCGGCGGCACGGTGATCGGCATCCGGGTGTTTCGGTCCCGGCAGGGGGATCAGCGCCGGGCACCGCGATCCTTCAGCTTCCTGCGGGGACAGGAGAAGTCCCTGGAAGAGGAGCGGCGGCTCATGGTCGCGGAAATCCGCGCCGGATCCGAGGGGGCGGATGTCGATGCCTTCCTCGGGCGGCTCGTCACCGAGCGGCTGAACGTCATCGTCTCGGGCGGCACCTCGACAGGCAAGACCGAGCTTGGCCGCAAGCTTTTGGAGATGGTCGCCCCGGACGAGCGCATCGTCACCATTGAGGATTCCCTCGAACTCCTGCCCGGCCAGCCCAATACCGTCAGCCTGATCGCGCAGCGCGACGAGGCCTCTCCCCGCTCGGCCGACAAGCTTTTGCAGGCGACCCTGCGGCTTCGGCCGGACCGGATCATTCTGGGAGAATTACGCGGGGCTGAGGCCGCGACGTTTCTCGATGCGATCAACACCGGCCATTCCGGCTCTTTCACCACGCTCCACGCCCATTCGGCGCGCAAAGCGATGGACCGGCTGGCGCTTCTCGTCATGGCACAGGGCACCAAACTCAGCTTCGCCGAGGTCATCCGCTACCTCGAGACATCGATCGACGTGATCCTGCAAATGGGCCGCCAGGGCGACCGCCGCGGGATCATGGAGATGTATTTCCCCGGCCTCGAGGACTGACGGGCTGCGGTTTC
>JBDHSR010000507.1:0-2546 GCA_039808305.1 Gemmobacter sp.
AACAAGGCGCGCAGCGCCGCCGGGCAGCGCCCGACCGCCCCCTCGGGCGGGCGCTTCGGGGACGCTGGCGCGATGATATGAGTTCGGCGGAGCGGCACCATAAAGCGCAGACCACACTTGTCGCAACGCCCACCCGGCGGCCGGGCGCCGCCCTCCGTTGCACGAGATGGCAAGGCAAGACGGCAATGGCTCCCGCCAAGGCAACCCAAAACCCGAAGCGAACGCCAGTCCCGCCCCGCTCCCCACCATTTTCTGTCGAAAAATATCCTCGGGGGGCTCGGGGGGCAGACAGCCCCCCGCCGCGCCGCAAGCGACCGGCCGGTCAGATCGAGAGCCGCGTCCCCACGCCCGGCATCGCCCCCTGCGCGCCGCGCTCGCGATAGGGCGTGGTGCTGTAATGGCTGCGATAGCATTTCGAGAAATGCGAGGGGCTGGCGAAACCGCAGGCCAGCGCCACGTTGATCACGCTCATGTCGGTCTGCATCAGCAGGTTGCGCGCCTTCTGGAGCCGCAGCTCCATGTAATAGCGCTTCGGGCTGCGGTTGAGGTAGCGGCGGAACAGCCGTTCCAGCTGCCTTGTCGACATGCCCACCTCCTCGGCCAGATCGGCGGGCGAGATCGGATCCTCGATATTGCCCTCCATCATCTGGATGACCTGGGAAAGCTTCGGGTGGCGCACCCCGATCCGGGTCGGGATCGACAGGCGCTGGCTGTCGCGGTCGGTGCGGATCGCCGAATGGATGAGCTGGTCGGCCACCGCATTGGCCAGATCCTCGCCATGATCCGCCGCGATCAGCTTCAGCATCAGGTCGATGGAGGCGGTGCCGCCGGCGGTGGTCAGCCGGTTGCCGTCGATCACGAAGACCGCCTTGCTCAGCTTCACCTCCTCGAACTCCTCGAGGAAGCTGTCCTGGTTCTCCCAGTGGATCGTGGCCTTCTTCCCGTCGAGCAGCCCGGCCTTCGCCAGCGCATAGGCCCCGGTGCAGAGCCCGCCGATGGTGGCGCCGCGCCGCGCCTCGCGCCGGAGCCAAGAGACGACGCCCCGCGTCGTCGCGCGCGGCACGTCGATGCCGCCACAGACCAGAAGCGTGTCCTCGCGGTCGATCTCCTCCAGCCCCATGTCGAGCCGGAAGGCGGCGCCATTGGAACAGACCGCCACCTCGCCGCCTTCGCCCGCGAGCTTCCAGGAATAGACCGCCCGCCCCGCCATGCGGTTGGCGATGCGCAAGGGCTCGATGGCCCCCGCGAAGGAGATCATGGTGAAGCGATCCAGCAGCAGAAAGACGAAGCGCCGCGGCGCGGCCTCCTTGGTCACTTGCGTGGCTTTGCGGAGCTGGCTGGACATGTTGCGACCTGTTCGCGTCGGATTCCGCGCATCTAGGCAGGAAACCCCGCCACCTTCAAGAGGGCGCGCGCCCGTGCCCCTTTGCATTTCCGCGCGCAATTCCCTATAGGCGGTGTGTTACCGCTCACCTACGGAGAGAACCCATGACGAAGGGCTGGCAGAAATCGGATTGGCGCGCCAAGCCGCGGGTCCAGATGCCGGATTACCCGGATCAGGCCGCGCTGGCCGCGGTCGAGGCGCAACTGGCCAAATATCCGCCCCTCGTCTTCGCCGGCGAGGCGCGGCGGCTGAAGAAGGAACTCGCGGCGGCGGCCGAGGGCAAGGCCTTCCTGCTGCAAGGCGGCGACTGCGCCGAAAGCTTCGCCGAATTCTCGGCCGACAATATCCGCGACACCTTCCGGGTGATGCTGCAAATGGCGGTGGTGCTGACCTATGGCGCCAAGGTGCCGGTCATCAAGGTCGGCCGCATGGCCGGGCAGTTCGCCAAGCCGCGCTCGGCGCCGACCGAGGTGATCGGCGGCGTGGAATATCCCTCCTATCGCGGCGACATCATCAACGGCTTCGAGGCGACCGCCGAGGCGCGGCTGCCCGATCCGTCGCGGATGTTGCAGGCCTATACCCAGGCGGCGGCCAGCCTGAACCTGCTGCGCGCCTTCTCGACCGGCGGCTTCGCCGACATCCACCGCGTCCATAGCTGGACGCTGGGCTTCGCCGAGCACGACAAGGCCGAACGCTACCGCGAGCTGTCGAACCGCATCTCCGACGCGCTCGACTTCATGAACGCGGCCGGGGTGAATTCGGAGACCGCGCACGAACTGTCGCGCGTCGATTTCTACACCTCGCACGAGGCGCTGCTGCTGGAATACGAGGAGGCGCTGGCCCGCGTCGATTCGATCACCGGCCAGAATGTCGCGGGCTCGGGCCACATGATCTGGATCGGCGACCGCACCCGCCAGCCCGATGGCGCGCATGTCGAGTTCTGCCGCGGCGTGCTGAACCCGATCGGCCTGAAATGCGGCCCCTCCACCACCGCCGAGGACCTGAAGGTGCTGATGGCGAAGCTGAACCCCGGCAACGAGGCCGGCCGCCTCACGCTGATCGCCCGCTTCGGCGCCGGCAAGGTCGGCGAGCATCTGCCGCGCCTCATCAGGGCGGTGCGGGAAGAGGGCGCCAATGTCGTCTGGTCCTGCGACCCGATGCA
>JBDHSR010000508.1:0-2546 GCA_039808305.1 Gemmobacter sp.
TCCACCGCCACCAGCCCGCCCGAGCCGTCGTTCGGCGCCAGGTCCTGCATCACCACATGGCGCGCGGCCGTGTCCAGATCCTCGCCCAGATGGCGCATGCGGGCGGAGATTTCGGCCGCCGCCGTCCAGCGGATGAAGATCTCGCCATCGCCGGTGCAGGAGATCGCGCAGCTGGCATCGTCGGCGAAGGTGCCGGCGCCGATAAGCGGCGTGTCGCCGACCCGCCCCGGCGCCTTGGCGGTCATGCCGCCGGTCGAGGTCGCCGCCGCCAGATGGCCGTGCATGTCCCGTGCCACCGCCCCCACGGTGCCGTGGCGGCGCGCCGGATCGTCGTCCAGCGTGCCCGCCTCGCGCATGCGCAGCGTGGCTTGCAATGCCTCCCAGCGGGCCTCGGTGCGGAAATAGGCTTCGTCCTCGAAGGGCAGGCCGTGGCGGCGGGCCAGCGCCATGGCGTCCTCGCGCAGGATCAGCACATGCGGGGTTGCCTCCATCACCAGCCGGGCGGCGCGGATCGGATTGCGGGGGCCGCAGATGCCGGCGACGGCGCCGGCGCGGCGGGTGGTGCCCTCCATGATGGCGGCATCCATCTCCATCTTGCCGGCCGAGGTGAACACCGCGCCGCGCCCGGAATTGAACAGCGGCTCGTCCTCCAGCGCGCAGACGGCGGCGGTGACGGCCTCCAGCGCCGGGCCGCCGGCGCGCAGCACCGATTCGCCCGCCTCCAGCGCGCGGTCGAGGCCGGCGTGATAGGCGGCCTCCAGCTCCGGGGTCATGCGCGCGCGCTGGAGCGTGCCGGCGCCGCCATGGATGGCAAGGGAATAGACGCTCATGTCGGGCCTCGTGCCGCTGGAAGGTGTGCGGCCAGATCACCCGATTTGGCCGCGCGGGGCAAGGGCGCGCCCCTATGCCTCCGGCAGTTCCGCGCGCAGGGCGTAGACCAGATCGAGGGCCTCGCGCGGGGTCAGCATGTCCGGGTTGACCTCGCGCAGCCGGGCCTCAACCGCCGAGGGGGCGGCGGGCCGGGCCGGCGGCGCGGGCGGCGCGGCGCGGAACAGCGGCAGGTCGTCGATCAGCGCGGCGGGGCGGGCGGTGGCGCCCTCGCGCTCTCCGGCTTCCAGCGCCGCCAGCACCTCGCGGGCACGTTCGACCACCGCATGCGGCAGGCCGGCGAGGCGGGCGACCTGAACGCCATAGCTTCGGTCGGCGGCGCCCCGGATGACCTCGTGCAGGAAGATCACCTCGCCCTCCCATTCGCGCACCGCCACCGTGGCGTTGCCGACGCCGTGCAGGCGCGCCGACAGGGCCGTCATCTCGTGGTAATGGGTGGCGAACAGCGCCCGGCAGCGGTTGGTTTCGTGCAGGTGTTCCAGCACCGCCCAGGCGATGGACAGACCGTCCCATGTCGCGGTGCCGCGCCCGATCTCGTCGAGGATCACCAGCGCGCGGTCGTCGGCCTGGTTGAGGATCGCCGCCGTCTCGACCATCTCGACCATGAAGGTAGATCGCCCCCGCGCCAGATCGTCCGCCGCCCCAACGCGGCTGAACAGCTGGCTGACCAGGCCGATACGCGCCCGCGTGGCCGGGACGAAGCCGCCGGCCTGCGCCAGCAGCGCGATCAGCGCGTTCTGGCGCAGGAAGGTGGATTTGCCGGCCATGTTCGGCCCCGTGAGCAGCCAGATCGCCGGGGTCTCGCCCGAGGTCAGCGCGCAATCGTTGGCGACGAAGACCGCGCCTTGGCGGCGCAGGGCGGCCTCGACCACGGGGTGGCGGCCGCCCTCGATTTCAAACGCCCGGCTGGCGTCCACCTGCGGCCGCGTCCAGCCCTCGCCCAGCGCCAGATCGGCGAAGCTGGCGGCCACGTCCACCTCGGCCAGCGCGCGGGCGGCGAGGCCGATGGGACCGGCCGCCGCCAGCACCGCGCCGCGCAGGCGGGCAAAGATCGCGCGCTCGATCTCCAGCGCGTGGTCGCGGGCGTTGAGGATGCGGGTTTCCAGCTCCGACAGCGGCTGGGTGGTGAAACGCAGCGCGTTCGCCGTGGTCTGGCGGTGGATGAAACTGGCGTTCAGCGGCGGGGCCAGCATGCGCTCGGCATGCGTCGCCGTGGTCTCGATGAAATAGCCCAGCACGTTGTTGTGCTTGATCTTCAGGCTGGGGATGCCGGATTGGGCGGCATAGTCGGCCTGCATGGAGGCGATGACGCCGCGCCCCTCGTCGCGCAGCCGGCGGGTGTCGTCCAGTTCCGCGTCATAGCCGGCGGCGGTGAAGCCGCCGTCGCGCACCAGCAGCGGCGGCTCGGCCACCAGCGCCGCGTCCAGCAGCCCGGTCAGCGCCTCGTGGCCGATCATGTCGCCCGCCGCCTCGGACAGGGCCGTGGGTGCGCCCGCCAGCAGGGCGGAGACCTGCACCGCCGCCGCCAGCCCGGCGCGGATCGCGGCCAGGTCGCGCGGCCCACCCCGGTCCAGCGCCAGCCGCGACAGCGCCCGGTCCATGTCCGGCACCTGCGCCAGCAGCGGGCGCAGGGCGCGCAATGTGTCGGGCGCCGCGCC
>JBDHSR010000509.1:0-2542 GCA_039808305.1 Gemmobacter sp.
TAGCCGTCATGGATCGGCTCCAGCACCGCGAAGCTGTCGGCGTCGGTCATCGCATCGGTGGCGTCGCCCCGGCCCGGCGCGAAGGGCACCTCGATGTCGAAGCCCGCGGCCTTCGCCGCCAGTTCGACGCCGACATTGCCCGCCAGCGCGATGGTATCGGCCACGCTGGCGCCGTATTCCGCCGCCAGCGGCTCCAGCACCGCCAGAACACGCGCCAGACGGGCGGGCTCGTTGCCTTCCCAGTCCTTCTGCGGCGCGAGGCGGATGCGCGCGCCGTTGGCGCCGCCCCGCTTGTCGGATCCCCGGAAGGTGCGGGCCGAATCCCATGCGGTCGAGACCATCTCGGCCACCGTCAACCCGCTGGCCGCAATCCGCGCCTTCAGGCCCGCGATGTTCCATTCGCGGTTTCCGGCGGGCACCGGATCCTGCCAGATCAGATCCTCGGTCGGCGCCTCGGGGCCGATGTAGCGCGCCTTCGGCCCCATGTCGCGATGGGTCAGCTTGAACCAGGCGCGGGCGAAGACTTCCGAGAAATACGCCTGGTCGTTCATGAACCGCAGCGAGATTTCCCGATAGACCGGGTCCATCTTCATCGCCATGTCGGCGTCGGTCATGATCGGGTTGTAGCGGATCGACGGATCCTCCACATCGACCGGCTTGTCCTCTTCCCTGATGCCGACCGGCTCCCACTGCCATGCGCCGGCGGGGGATTTCTTCAGCTCCCAGTCATAGGTGAACAGCAGGTGGAAGAAGCCGTTGTCCCATCTGGTCGGATGGGTGGTCCAGGCGCCCTCGATGCCCGAGGTCATCGTGTAGCGGCCCTTGCCGGACTTGTTGGAATTGGCCCAGCCGAGGCCCTGTTCGCAGACATCCGCCGCTTCCGGGTCCGGCCCCAGCAGGTCGGCCTTGCCGTTGCCGTGGCACTTGCCGACGGTGTGGCCGCCGGCGGTCAGCGCCACCGTCTCCTCGTCGTCCATCGCCATGCGGGCGAAGGTCTCGCGCACCATGGCGGCGGTCTTCAGCGGGTCGGGCTGGCCGTTCACCCCTTCGGGATTGACGTAGATCAGGCCCATCTGCACCGCGGCGAGGGGGTTTTCCATCGAGGCGGCATCGTCCAGGTCGCCCATCCGCGTATCGCTCGGCGCCAGCCATTCCTTCTCGGCGCCCCAATAGGTGTCCTTCTCGGGATGCCAGATGTCCTCGCGGCCGAAGGCGAAGCCGTAGGTCTTCAGCCCCATGTTCTCATAGGCCACGGTTCCGGCGAGGATGATCAGGTCGGCCCAGCTCAGCCGGTTGCCGTATCTCCGCTTGATCGGCCACAACAGGCGGCGGGCCTTGTCGAGGCTCACATTGTCCGGCCAGGAGTTGATCGGCGCGAAGCGCTGGTTGCCGGTGCCGCCGCCGCCCCGCCCGTCGGCGATGCGGTAGGTGCCCGCCGCGTGCCAGGACATGCGGATGAAGAGGCCGCCGTAATGGCCCCAGTCGGCCGGCCACCAGTCCTGGCTGTCGGTCATCAGGGCGTGCAGGTGGCGCTTCACCGCGTCGAAGTCGAGGTTGCGCACTTCCTTGCGGTAGTCGAAATCCTTCAGCGGATTGGTCTTGCCGTCATGCTGGTGCAGGATGTCGAGGTTCAGGGCGTTCGGCCACCAATCCATGTTCGAGGTTCCCATGGCGGTGTTCCCGCCATGCATCACCGGGCATTTGCCGGTGGCCTTGATGTCGCTTCCGTCCATTTCCGTCTCCAGTTCTGGCTCGCCGTCTTGGCGTTTAGGGCGGGGGGACACCCTGCCGTTCTGGAATCGCTCTAAACCGCGTGCGACATATTTCATATTCGTATTTTCAAATATGTCCGATATGGAGGGCTTATGAACGCCATTTCCATGAAACATCTGCGCTACTTCTCGGTGCTGGCAGAGCAGCGCCATTTCGGCCGGGCGGCCGAGGTCTGCGCCATCTCGCAGCCCGCCTTGTCCCTTCAGATCAAGGAGTTGGAGGGTATTCTCGGCGCCGCGCTGGTCGAACGTGGTGGCCGCCAGATCCGGCTGACCCGGCTGGGCGAAGCCTTCGCGCTCCGGGCCCGCGACATTTTGCGCGGCGTGGACGAATTGGGGGCGCTGGTGCGCGCCTCGTTCGGGCCACCCTCGGGGGTGCTCCAGATCGGGGTGATCCCCACGGTGGCGCCCTATCTGCTGCCGGGGGTGCTCACGCTGGCGGCGGAGCGGTTCCCGCTGCTGGACCTGCGCCCGCGCGAGGCCGTCACGCCGAAACTGGTCGAGGATCTGCTGGGCGGGCGGCTCGATGCCGCCATCGTCGCATTGCCGGTGTCCGAACCGGCGCTGACCGAACATCCGCTGTTCGACGAGGAGTTCATGCTGGTCCGCCCGGCGGCGGATGCGGCGAAGCCGGTGCCCGACGCCGAGCACCTGCGCGAGATGCGGCTGCTTCTGCTGGAAGAGGGGCATTGCTTCCGCGATCAGGCCATCGCCTTCTGCAAGCTGTCCTCCGATCCGGCGCGCGACCTGCTGGAGGGAAGCTCGCTTTC
>JBDHSR010000510.1:0-2536 GCA_039808305.1 Gemmobacter sp.
AGCGGCGCGGACCTGATCCGCATGGGCTATCCGCGCTGCTGAGACGAAAGCGGCCTCCGAAGAGGCCGTGTCCAGCGTTACTGGGTGTCGGGCGTGCTGCCGCCGCTACCGCCCGCGACGGCGACCAGCGCCACACCGGCCGCCGCGGCCGCTGCGCCGCCGCCCAGGCCGAGCGCCCCGACTGCGGGCACGAAACCCGTCGCATCCTCGCAGGTGACGCCGATCCGCTTGCCGGTCTCGTCCTTGTAGAAGGCGTCGACCACCGTGCGCTCCTCGCCGCAGGCCTTGCGTTCCGTGGCATAGGCGATCAGTTCTTCCTTGGTCATCTTGCCGGCCGCCAAGGCAGCCATGGGGCAGGCCAGCGTCAGTGCGATGGCTGCGGAAATCACTTTCTTCATGGAGAGCCTCCGTAAAAACATCGATGGAACCCTAGCATGTGGCGGAGACCGTGCCTAGTTCCCCCGGGTTGCAGGCGACGCTTTATCCGCCCGTGCCGATGCGGCTCAACGGGCCACCCGGCCGATGTCGATCTGGCCGACCTGCGGCGAGATCCATTGCCGCGACCGGATCACCCGCCCGGCGCCATCGGTCCAGTAGAGATTCGTGAACCGATCACGCCGGGCGAGACAGCGTTCCTCGAACCGGCCGTCGCCAGCCTTCATCCCGCAGCCGGCCGCGATCCAGGTCGAATGGTTGTCGCCGGTCAGGTAGCGCATCTGGCGGCGATAGACCCCGCCCCCCGGTGCTGCGAGCGCGGCGAGCGTATTGCCGGCATCGCCCCCCATCATGTCGAAGCCGAGGCCGCGCGTCGCGACCACCACCCCCTGCCGGAGCGCTATCGACACATTGTCCGGGCTGATCCAGGTCTCCACATCGCCATTGCTCCCCGCCCGCTTCAGCAGGGCCGAGGCGTTGCGGCTGGGAATATCAACCCGCAGCAGCGCTTCGCCCGGCGCGGCGGAGGGATCCGGCACCACCTGCTGTCCCGGCAGGCAGCCGGCGAGGGCACTGACCAGTGCCAGCGCGGCAAGGCTTCGCATCGTCATCTCCAGAACCGCCCCCAGCTCGCATCGAGTTCGGTGGCCTGCAGCCCCCGCACGGTTTCGTAAAGCCGCCCCGGGACATTCAGCCGCGCTCCGCCATCGCGCTGCACCGGGCGCAGCACGGTGTCGATCTTCGTCCGGCTCGGCCGGCCGGTCGCCCAGTCGAGCGGGATGGTCAGCCGGATGCCCTTGTCGAAGGATCCCTCGCCGAAATCGGCGGCCGAGACATCGGTCTTGGTGGCGAAGACGCCGACGCGCCAGCCATTGTCGAATTCGCGGTTGAGCGCCAGCGTCGCGCCGATATCGCCCGCCAGGTAGCGCCCGATATCGAGCTGGCCCTGATAGCCGCCGCCGAATTCGTAATAGGCCGAGATGTGGCCGGTGGTCACGCTGTAATCCTGAAAGCCGAAGCGCTGGTCGAAATCGCGCTGGCGGACATGGTTCGCCTCGATTCCGAGGGCGAGCGCGCTGTTCTGCGGCTTCCACAGCAGCTCGGCCGAGATGCCGCCATACATCATCTCCAGATAGCCGACGGTTACCCGGCCGAACAGGTCCTTGCCGGGCCGGAAATACCAGGCACCGGTCAGTTCCTGAATCGTGGTGTCGCCGCCCTTGTAATAGAGATAGGCGTCGGAGCGCACATGCGGCAGCACCGAGGTGGAGGGCCGCGTCCCCTTGTCGAGATTGCCGGCGATCTTCTGCTGGATGCGTCCCGAGAAGACGAGGCCCGGCAGCGGCTCGAACCGGCCGCCGAGCGCGAGGCCGAGATCGGCGCGCAGGGGATCGTCCGGGTCGAAGAAGCTGGGGGTCAGATAGGGGTCGAGCCCGTAGCTGAAGGCGGGGTAACGCCCTTCTGCCACCGGCAGCCGCGTGGCCCGGTCCAGGATGACGGTATTGACGCGCAGCAGGTCGGGGGCGACGGGGTGGAATTCCAGTTCCTCCAGGTCGCTGCGGCGCAGCGTGACCGAGGTGACCGGCATGCCGTTCTGGCCGAGCACGATCTCGAACCGTTCGGCCTCGGCCGGCGCGGTCCGGCTCAGCACCCGCGCGGCGCGGCCGAGCGCCTGGGCCGAAATGCCGTAGCGGGTATTCTCGACCGCGATCGAGACCCGTTTGCCCGCGACCTCCACCCCTTCGAGGGTCAGCCCCTCGCGGTCCAGTCCCTGGCCGAGCCGCCGGACGAAGGCACCCTCGCCGAGATCGTGCCAGCTTGCCGGGCCGGCGGCGGAGCGCGGCAGGACCGGGGGCGGCGCCGGCTCGTTGCCGCTGCCATGGCGCGAGCGCTTCGGGTTCAGCGCGTAATCCACCTGAAGCCCGAGTTCCGAGCCGTAGAGATAGTTCGCCGAGACCGTGGTCCGGTCATTGGCCTGCCAGGACAGGCCGAAGTTGAACGGCGTCCGGCGGTCGAAGGCCGAACCGTCCTCGCGCGCGTAATCGTCCGAGGAATATTCCGCGGTGAAGCGCAGCCGGTCGTTCACCATCCATTCGATGCC
>JBDHSR010000511.1:0-2531 GCA_039808305.1 Gemmobacter sp.
TCGAAGGGCACCGGCCATTCCACGCCGCGCACGCCCGCCAGCGCCAGATGGCGCGGCCCGCCGAAGACGATCTCGGCTTGCTCCAGCGCGCGGCGGCTGGCCTCCGGCAGACCGGCGAGCCCGTCCTCGCCCAGACCAATGAGGGTAAGCCATGGCTCAGGCATGACGCGCCTCCGGCTGCCGGGTTGATGACGCTCGTCCGGCGGGGCTTGCGGGGCAGTCCGGTCTTGAAGCTCCGAGCGCGAATCGAGGTTCGGGCAGGGCAGCCCTCCCTGTCGGGTCCGTGCATCGCGGTTCGGGGGCGGCTTGGCCGCGTGCCCCGGCGAACCGGCGCTCCGACATCCCGGATCGCCGCCGCCTATCGCGGCTTGCGGAGCCGGGGCCGGCCGGTCCATCTTCGCGCGGACCGAGGACCGGGAACAAGGGGTCAGACATGACGCGCATCCTGCTGCTGGGCGGCACCACCGAGGCGAGCCTTCTGGCCCGCCTGCTGGCCGGCGCCGGGATGGACGCGGTGTTCTCCTATGCCGGGCGCACCGGGGCGCCGGGGACGCAGCCGCTGCCGACCCGCATCGGCGGCTTCGGCGGGGCGGAGGGGCTGGCGGCCTTTCTGCGCGCCGAGGGGATCGGCCATGTGATCGACGCCACCCACCCTTTCGCCGCGCAGATGAGCCGCAACGCCGTCGCCGCTTGCGCCGCGACCGGCATCCCGCTGGCGGCGCTGGAACGCCCGGCCTGGACGCCCGGCCCCGGCGACCGCTGGACCCCTGTGCCCGACATTCCGGCGGCGGTGGCGGCGCTGCCCGAGGCGCCGGCGCGGATCTTCCTCGCCATCGGCAAGCTGCATCTCGCCGCCTTCGCCGCCCGGCCACAGCACCATTACCTGCTGCGTCTGGTCGATCCGCCCGAGGCGCTGCCATTGCCCGATGCGGCGGTGGTGATCGCGCGCGGCCCCTTCACGCCGGAGGGCGACCTCGCCCTGCTCACGGAGCATCGCATCGGCCATATCGTCGCCAAGAACGCCGGCGGCATCGGCGCGCGGGCCAAGCTCGACGCCGCCCGGACGCTCGGCCTGCCGGTGATCCTGATCGACCGTCCCGTCCTGCCGCCGCGCCGCATCTTCACTGAGCCGGAAGAGGTGATGGGCTGGCTCTGCGGATAGGGCGGGGCTTCGCCCCTCGCAACTGGCTCCCGGGCCGAGGTGGTTGAGGTTTTGCTGTGTGGATAGGGCGGGGCGCTGCCTCACACGGTCTGTCTGGCGAAGGCCATCGCCTTCGCCACAGCGCAGCAGTGCGGCCAGACCAGCCGGGGGCCCGAAGCCCCCGGCCAGCGCCCGCCCCGCCATCGGCGGGCGCTTCGCACCCGCCGGGGCAGGCGCTGGCCTCTCCGGGTCACGAGGCATCACCGTCTCTTGCGTCACTGTCGTGCACGGGCGGGGCGAGGCGGTGCCTCGCCGGGTTCCGCCCGGCCAGCCTTGGAGCGGTGTTGCGGCATGGGATTGGGCAAGGCTTTGCCGATTACGGCCACCCGTCCGCCTTCCATTCTTCCCCGACACCCCGCTCATGCCGACCTCGGCGTATAGACATGGCGCCCGACCCGCCGCGTGGCGGAATTGCCGACCAGCACCACGGTGCGCATGTCGGCCATCTCGGGCGTGGCTTCCTCCAGCGTCACCACCCGCAGCGCCTGGTCCGGCGTCGAGACCGCGCGGGCGAAGATCACCAGCCGCCCCGGCGCGCATTCCTCGCGCAGGATCTCCAGCACGCGGGCGAACTGATGCGGGCGGGATTTCGAGCGGGGGTTATAGAACCCCATCGCGAAATCCGCCTGCGCCGCCAGCCGCAGCCGCCGCTCCACCAACGCGAAGGGCTTGAGGTTGTCGCTCAGGTTGATGGCGCAGAAATCATGGCCCAAGGGCGCGCCCGCCGCCGCCGCCGCCGCCAGCATGGCGGTGATGCCGGGCAGCACCGTCACCGGCACCCGCGCCAGATCGGGCCGCGCCTCCAGCGCCTCGAACACCGCCGAAGCCATCGCGAAAACGCCGGGATCGCCCGAGGACACCACCACCACCCGGCCCCCCGCCGCCGCCAGTTCCAGCGCATGAACCGCGCGGTCCAGCTCCACCCGGTTGTCCGAGGGGTGCAGGGTCAGCCCCGCGCGCGGCGCCACCCGCGCGACGTAAGGGATATAGCCCACCACATCCGTCGCTTGCGCCAGCGCCGCCGTCACCTCGGGCGTCACCTTGCCCGCCTCGCCGGGGCCAAGCCCCGCGATCACCAGATCGCCGGTCATGCCATGGCCTCCGGCCGGCGGCCATGGCCGTGGACGATGACGATGGCGAAATAGGGGCATTCGCCCTCTGCCACCTCGGCCAGCCGCTGCACCCTTTGCCCCGGCATGGTGCCGTGTTCGACCAGCCAGGCCTCGCCCAGCCGGCCGGCGGCGGCCAGGGCGCGGCGCACCTTGGGCAGGTTGCGGCCGATCTTCATCACCGCCAGCGCATCGGCCTTGCGCATATGCACCGCCAGATC
>JBDHSR010000512.1:0-2529 GCA_039808305.1 Gemmobacter sp.
ATCACTGGCGACCCCGGAAGGAATCGAACCCTCAACCTAGCGCTTAGAAGGCGCTTGCTCTATCCAGTTGAGCTACGGGGCCGTGCCGCCTTGATAGCGGTTCGGAAATCGGTTCGCAACATGGCCCGCGCAGGGCCTCGGCCATGCCCTTTCCGGCCCGGGAAAACCGTGGCCGGGATGGTGCTTGCCCTGTCCGGCGCGCGCCGGGGCGATTGCGACCCCCTGTCCCGCCCTCAGTCGAGGAGGCGGGTCATGAAATAGCTGTTGGGGTCCTCGTGATAGCCCTCGAAGGGCGGGCATTGCGTGAAGCCCGCGCGCTCGTATAGCCGCCGCGCCGCGAGGAAGGCCGGGTGCGAGCCGGTTTCCAGGCTGAGCCGGCGGATGCCGGCGGCCTGCGCCTCGCGCAGCAGGTGATCGAGCAGGCGGCGCGACAGGCCGCGGCCGCGCTCCTCGGCCAGCACATGCATCGACTTGATCTCGGCATGGGTCTCGTCGAGGCGCTTGAAGGCGCCCATGCCGACCGGCCGGTCGCCGTCGCGCAGCACGAAGAAGGCGGTGCCGGGTGCCTCCAGTGCGCCAGCATCCATCATGTGGATGCTTTCGGGCGGGGTATCGGCGCGCATGTCGACGCTGTGCCGCTCGAACAGCAGCGCCAGATCCGGGCCGGTGGGGGATTCGCGCGCGATGCGCAGCATGGGGGTCTCCTTCAGGACGTGCCGGCAGGATGGAGAATTTCTCCTGCGCCCGCAATGCCGGGGATGCGCCGGCCTCCCCTGGGCGGGGGATAGGCGAAAGGGCCGGGCCGCGCTACGCTCGGCAGATCGTCGTCCTGCCCGATCCCGTCCTGCCCGAGGAGAGCGCCATGATCCGTCCCCCCGTGAAGCCCGCCCGCGCCGCCGGTCCCACCGCCGGAGACGACAGTCTTGCGGGCGGCGGCGGCGCCAATCTGATCGAGGCGCTGGCGGGCAACGATACGGTCGACGGGCGGGGCGGCGCCGATACGCTATTGGGGCAGGATGGCAACGACATCCTGAGGGGCGGCGACGGCGCGGACCGGCTGGACGGGGGCGAGGGCAGCGACTGGCTCTATGGCGGGGCGGGCGTGGATGTGCTGGTCGGCGGCGGCGGCCACAACCATTATCTCGGCGGGGCGGGGGCCGATACGCTGACCGGCGGCGCCGGCACCTATGACTGGATCAGCCATGCCGGCGATCCGGCGCGCGGCGGCAAGGGGGTGATCGTCGATTTCGCCGCCGGCACCGCCCGCGACGGCTTCGGCGCGACCGACAGCTTCACCGGCATGAACGGCGCCATCGGCAGCGACCATGCCGACCGGATGAGCGGCGGCGCCATCGGGGATGCGGCCAACCGCTATTTCTACGGGGGGAAGGGCGACGACACGCTGACCGGCTTCACCGGCTCGGCCGGGGGGACCGATGTGATCAATGGCGGCGACGGCGACGACCGGATCGCCGCCGGCACCCGCACGCTTTCCGCCGCCGGGGCGGCGGGCAATGACACGATGACGGGCGGCGGGCTTTTCGACTATCTGACCGGCGGCGATGGCGGTGACCTGATCTCGGGCAAGGGCGGTGGCGACCGGCTGCTGGGCGGGGCGGGGCTGGACACGCTGTCCGGCGGCGCGGGCGACGATTCCCTGCAAGGCGAGGCCGGCAAGGATGTGCTGCGCGGCGATGCGGGCGACGATTCGCTCTACGGCGACGATGGCAACGACCGGCTGATCGGCGGCGCCGGCAATGACGAATTCCATGGCGGCGCCGGCCGCGACACGCTGGAGGGTGGCAAGGGCGCCCTCGATGACATGTATGGCGGGGCGGGGGCGGATGTCTTCATCTACCGCAAGGGCAATGGCGACGACTATATCATGGATTTCGATCCGGCCCGCGACATCGTGCGGATCTCCGCCGCCGTGACGCAGGGGGCGGGCAGCGGGGCGGCGGTCATCGAGAGGTTCCACAACGACAACGGGCTGACCCAGATGCTCGATTTCGGCAATGGCCAGCGGCTGTTCTTCGTCGGGCTGGCCGACGAGACCGGCCTTGCGGCGCGGATCGAGATCTTCTGACCGCCGCGCGGGCCGTTCCGTCTTTTCCCTGTCAGGCTCGCATGTTACGGCCCCCCTGCGAGTCGCGTCATGGCGGCGGGATCGGGGGGCGCGATGTATCAGCTCGAGGAGGAGACCGAGGCCGACTGGTGGGAGGTCGAGGCGCTTTACGACCTCTGTTTCGCGCCGGGGCGCACGGCGCTCTCGTCCTACCGGCTGCGCGACGGGGTGCCGACGGTGGCGCCGCTTTGCCTCGTGCTGCGCGACGACACCGGCACACTGGCCGCCGCCATCCGCTACTGGCCGGTCAAGGTCGGCGGGCGGCAGGTGCTGCTGCTCGGCCCCGTCGCGGTCCACCCGACCCGGCAGGGCGAGGGGCTGGGGGGGCTGCTCATCAACGAAAGCCTCGCCGAGGCGCGCCGGCTGGGATGGGAGCGGGTGATGCTGGTGGGCGACGCGCCCTA
>JBDHSR010000513.1:0-2529 GCA_039808305.1 Gemmobacter sp.
CCCGCGCGTTTGCCCTTGCGCCTCCGCCGGTTTCGCCTATGGTCGGCCGCACCTCGGGGTGCCCTTCAAGGGCTGAGACGCACCAGCGGACCCGTTGAACCTGATCCGGTTAAGACCGGCGGAGGGAAGGTGTTTCGGGCGCTCCGCCCCTGCTCCATCTCCGCCCGTCGCAGATGGAGAGACTGATGAAGACGCTCAAATTTGCCACGGGTTTCCTTGCCATCGCCGCCCCGGCGCTGGCCGAAACCCCGGTGCTTCATGTCCTGACCTATGACAGCTTCGTATCGGAATGGGGGCCCGGCCCCGCGATCGAAAAGGCGTTCGAGGCCGAATGCGGCTGCGACCTGCGCTTCACCGCCGCCGGCGACGGCGCGGCGCTGCTGGCGCGGCTGCAACTCGAAGGCGCGCGGAGCGAGGCCGATGTGGTGCTCGGCCTCGACACCAACCTGACGGCCGCCGCCCGCAAGACCGGCCTCTTCGCCCCGCATGGCCAGAGCCCGGAGCTTTCGCTGCCGGTCGCCTTCGCGGACACCGAATTCCTGCCCTATGACTGGGGCTGGTTCGCCTTCGTGCATGACCGCAAGCTCACCGCCCCGAAGGATTTCGCGGCGCTGGCGGCGTCGGATCTGAAGATCGTCATCCAGGACCCGCGCTCCTCCACCCCCGGCCTCGGCCTGCTGATGTGGGTGAAGGCGGCTTACGGCGACCGGGCGGCGGAGGTCTGGCGGGGCCTGTCCGACAATATCGTCACCGTCACCCCCGGCTGGTCCGAGGCTTACGGCATGTTCCTCGACGGCGAGGCCGACATGGTGCTGAGCTACACCACCTCGCCCGCCTATCACCTGATCGCCGAGCAGGACGACAGCAAGACGGCGGCGGTGTTCGACGAGGGCCATTACCTTCAGGTCGAGGTGATGGGGAAACTGGCGGCGAGCGACCAGCCGGAGCTGGCGGACCGTTTCCTCGCCTTCATGCTGGGCGACGCGGCGCAATCGGTGCTGCCGACGACGAACTGGATGTATCCGGCCCATACCCCCGCCGCCGGCCTGCCGGCAGGGTTCGAGACGCTGGCGCAGCCCGCGAAATCGCTGCTGCTGCCGGCCGAGGAGGCCGAGGCCCTGCGCGCCCCGGCGCTGGACGAATGGCGCGCCGCGCTGGCGCGCTGATCGCGGCGGGGCTGTCGGCGCTGACGCTGGCCCCGGTCGCGGTGGTGATGGCGCGGGCGGGCGAGGCGCGGCTGGCCACGGCCGACCTCGCCGCGCTGCGCTTCACCCTCCTTCAGGCCGCGCTTTCGGCGCTGGCCTCGGTCGCCTGCGCCGTGCCCCTAGCGCGCGCGCTGGCCCGGCGGCGCTTTGCCGGGCGCGGGGTGCTCATCACCGCGCTCGGCGCGCCGTTCCTGATGCCGGTCATCGTCACCGTGCTCGGGCTGCTCACGGTGTTCGGGCGGGCGGGCTGGCTCGCCGCGCTCGGCCTGCCGCCGGTGCCGATCTTCGGGCTGGGCGGGGTGGTGCTGGCGCATGTCTTCCTGAACATGCCGCTGGCGACGCGGATGCTGCTGGAGGGCTGGCAGGCGATCCCCGGCGAGCGGTTGCGGCTGGCCGAGAGCCTCGGCTTCGGGCCGCGCGAGATCTGGCGGCATATCGAGGCGCCGATGCTGCGCGGCATCCTGCCCGGCGCGCTGCTGGCGGTGTTCGCGATCTGCCTGACCAGCTTCGCGGTGGTGCTGATCCTCGGCGGCGGGCCGGCGGCGACCACGGTGGAACTGGCGATCTATCAGGCGATCCGGTTCGAGTTCGATCTGGCCCGCGCCGCGCTGCTCGCCACGATGCAGGTGGTGGCCTGCGGTATCGCGGTGGCGCTGGCGGGGCTGTTCACCCTGCCCGCAGGGTTCGGCGCGGGGCTGGACCGGGCGGTGGCGCTGCCCGCGCCCGGCGGCTGGCGGCGCGGGGGGGATACGGCGGCGATCGCCCTCGCGGCGCTGTTTCTCGGCGCGCCGATCCTCGCCGTGCTGCTGCGCGGCGCACCGGGGCTGGCCGCCCTGCCCGCCGCGGTCTGGCCGGCGCTCGGCGCCTCGCTGATGGTGGCAATGGTTGCGGCGCCGCTGGCGGTTACGGCGGCGCTCCTGCTGGCGCTGGCCCGGGCGCAGGGCAGCCGCTGGCTGGAGCCGGTGGCGATGCTGCCGATGGCGGGATCGCAACTGGTGCTGGGGACGGGGCTCTTCCTCATCCTCTTCCCCCTCGTCTCGCCCGCCGCCGTGGCGCTGCCGGTCACGGTGATCGTCACCGCCGTGATGGCGCTGCCCTTCGCCTATCGCATCCTGGTGCCCGAGGCGCGGCGGCTGGTGGCGGATTACGGGCGGCTCGCCGCCTCGCTCGGCCTCGGCGGCTGGCCCGCCGCGCGGCTGCTGGTGCTGCCGCGCCTGCGGCAGCCGCTGGGCTTCGCGACCGGGCTTTGCGCGGCGCTGGCGGTGGGGGATCTGGGCGTGATCGCGCTTTTCGCCACCGAGAAGGGGGCGACGCTGCCTCTGGT
>JBDHSR010000514.1:0-2527 GCA_039808305.1 Gemmobacter sp.
ATCGGGCCGGTGCTGGAAAAGCTCTGCCACGAGCTCGGCATCTTCCATTTCGACCAGATCGCGCAATGGGGCGCGGCCGAGGTGGCATGGATGGACGGCAACCTGAAGGGCTTCCGGGGCCGGGTCAGCCGCGACAGATGGGTGGCGCAGGCGAAGATCATCGTCGAGCAGGGGATGGAGGAATTCCTCCGCCGCGCCAAGACGAACGATTACTGAGGGGCAGGGGATGGGCGCTCCCGACCCCGAGCGGAGGCGGCTGGCGCGCGAGGCGCGTCTGGTGGCCTTCGTCATCGCCGGGACCATGGTCCTGTGGATGGGGGCGCAATGGCTGGGCGGACGGCTGGGCTGGGAAACCCGCTTCGTCTTCCTGTTCGACCTCGCCGCACTGGCCGCGTTCGTCTGGGCGCTGGTCGTCACATATCAGATCTGGCGGCGGCACAAGGCCGCTGGCCGGGAAAGTTGAGGGCAGGACATGCTGAAGGATCAGGACCGGATCTTCACCAACCTCTACGGGATGCACGACCGCAGCCTCAAGGGCGCGATGGCGCGCGGCCATTGGGACCGGACGGCGGACCTGCTGGCGCTGGGGCGTGACCAGATCATCCAGATCGTCAAGGACAGCGGGCTGCGCGGCCGCGGCGGCGCGGGCTTCCCGACCGGCATGAAATGGTCCTTCATGCCGAAACAGTCGGATGGCCGTCCGTCCTATCTGGTGATCAACGCCGACGAATCCGAACCCGCGACCTGCAAGGACCGCGAGATCATGCGCCACGATCCGCATACGCTGATCGAGGGCGCGCTGGTCGCCGGTTTCGCGATGAACGCGGTCGCCGCCTATATCTATATCCGCGGCGAATATGTCCGCGAGAAAGAGGCGCTTCAGGCCGCCATCGACGAGGCCTATGACGCCGGGCTGATCGGGCGCAACGCCTGCAAGTCGGGCTACGACTTCGACGTCTACCTGCATCACGGGGCGGGGGCCTATATCTGCGGCGAGGAAACCGCGCTGCTGGAAAGCCTCGAGGGCAAGAAGGGGATGCCCCGGATGAAGCCGCCCTTCCCGGCGGGCTCCGGCCTTTACGGCTGCCCGACCACGGTGAACAACGTCGAGTCGATCGCCGTGGCGCCGACCATCCTGCGCCGTGGCGCCGCCTGGTTCGCGGGGTTCGGGCGGCCGAACAATGCGGGCGTGAAGCTGTTCGCCATGTCGGGCCATGTGAACACGCCCTGCGTGATCGAGGAATCGATGTCGATCCCGATGCGCGAGCTGATCGAGAAACATGGCGGCGGCGTGCGCGGCGGCTGGAAGAACCTCAAGGCGGTGATCCCGGGCGGCGCGTCCTGCCCGATCCTGCCGGCCGACAAATGCGAAGACGCGATCATGGATTATGACGGGATGCGGGCGCTGCAAAGCTCGTTCGGCACCGCCTGCATGATCGTGATGGACCAGTCGACCGATGTCATCAAGGCGATCTGGCGGCTCAGCAAGTTCTTCAAGCATGAAAGCTGCGGCCAATGCACGCCCTGCCGCGAGGGCACCGGCTGGATGATGCGCGTCATGGACCGTCTGGTGCGCGGCGAGGCCGAGGTCGAGGAGATCGACATGCTGCTTTCGGTGACGAAGCAGGTCGAGGGCCATACGATCTGCGCGCTCGGCGATGCGGCGGCCTGGCCGATCCAGGGGCTGATCCGGCATTACCGCGAAGAGATCGAGGACCGGATCAAGGCCAAGCGCAGCGGGCGCATGGGCGCGATGGCGGCGGAATAAGATGAACCTCGCTCCCTTCCTCGGCATGGGTATGGCGGCGGGCCTTTCGGCCTGTGTCGCAGCACCCGCCCCGCAGGCTCCGGCTGAGGCCGGGGCTTTCGCGGTGGCGCATGAGGGGGGCAGTTATCAGGCGCAGGTCGGGCCGGGACGGCCGGGCCATGCGCTGACCCGCGCCGGGGCGCAGCCGGTGATGGGGCAGACGATCCGCGTCGCACCCTTCGGCTTCGATCAGGGCCGGCGCGCGAAGGCGGTGGCGGAGGCCGCCTGCGGGCAGGCGAAGGGCCGGTTCCAGCCGGAGGCCGTGGGGCGGTTCGCGCAGGGCGCATGGATATTCGAGGGGGGCTGCGCATGACCCCCCGGCAACAGACGCGGGCGGGCGCCCAAGGGATTTCGGCGGAGTAAGCTGATGAGCAACCTCAAGAAAATCATCATCGACGGCATCGAGGTCGAGGTGGATGGCGCCATGACGATCATCCAGGCGGCCGAGGTCGCCGGGATCGAGATCCCGCGCTTCTGCTATCACGAGCGGCTGTCGATCGCCGGCAATTGCCGGATGTGTCTGGTCGAGGTGGTGGGCGGCCCGCCGAAGCCCGCCGCCTCCTGCGCGATGCAGGTGCGCGACCTGCGGCCCGGCCCGAATGGCGAGCCGCCGGTGGTCAAGACCAACTCGCCCATGGTGAAGAAGGCGCGCGAGGGGGTGATGGAGTTCCTGCTCATCAACCACCCGCTCGATTGCCCGATCTGCGACCAGGGCGGCGA
>JBDHSR010000515.1:0-2527 GCA_039808305.1 Gemmobacter sp.
GGTGATCTCCTCCGCCGCCTGCCGCCGGTAGCGCGGCAATTCGTAGAAATCCGCCCGCACATCGGCCTCAGAGATCACGCCGCGCGCGATCGGGTCCATCAGCTCGCCGATATGGCCGACCGTGGTCGCCCGCGCATCGACGAAGATCGAGGCCCGGCGCAGCGCCGTGTCGTCCACCTCGCGCATGTCGGGACGATAGGCGCCGATCAGATCGAGATGCTGGCCGGGGCGCAGCCAGTCGCCCCGGATCAGCGGCGCGGTGCTCATGGTGCAGGCGCAGATGATGTCCGCCGCCGCCACCGCGCTTGCCAGATCCTCCGCCACCGCCGCGCCGCAATCGCGCGCCAGCGCCTCGGCCGGGCCGGGGCTGCGGTTCCAGACCGTGAAGCGCGCGCCGGGAAAGCCCGCGCGATAGGCCGCGATCATGGAGCGCGCCACCGTCCCGGCGCCGACGATCAGGATCTCGCGGCTGTCCGGCCGGGCAAGGCGCAGCGCCGAGAGCAGGCTGTCGCCGGCGGTCTTCCATTTCGTCACCAGATGGAAATCGACCAGCGCCTCCAGCTCGCCCGTCCGGTCGGCATAGAGGGTGACCGAGCCGTGGATCGTGGGCTTTCCCAGCGCGCCATTGCCCGGAAACACCGTGGCGCATTTCACCACCTGCCCCAGCCCGTCGATCCAGGCCGCGCGATTGAGAAGCGTATCCGCCCCGCGATAAAGCAGCGTATCGCCGATCTCGGCGCGCGGCAGGCGGTGGCCGGCCTCGAAAGCGTCGCAAAGCGTCAGCCAGTCCAGATGCGCCTCGGCCTCCGGCCCGATGATGTCCACCGTCACAATCCCGCCTCCGCTTCGCTCAACAGTCCCTCCGTCACCAACCGGCGCGCCCAGCCCTGCCAGCCCTCGAACAGATGCGTCCGCCAGCCCCGCGCTTGCGCCGCCGCGATATTCTCGGCCCGGTCGTCGGTGAAGAGCAGCCGCTCCGGCGCCACGCCGCTCTCGCGTTCCAGCGCGGCGTAGAAGGCCGGATCGGGCTTCGCCAGCCGCAGATGGCCCGAGATCCAGGCCCGGTCGAAACCGGTGAGGAAATCGTGATGCCGGCAGGCCAGCTCGAAACTGCCGATGCCGAAATTGCTCAGCGCGAAGACCGGCACGCCGCGCGCCCGCAGCGCCCGCATCAGCGCGACCGAACCCTCGATCCGGGGCGAGGCCATGTCGATCCAGCGGTCGTGCCAGAGCCGGACCTCCGCCGTCCAGTCCGGGTGCCGCGCCGCCCAGTCATGCACCGTCTCGCGGAACGGCGCGCCGGCATCGACCAGCTCGTTCATCCGGTGGAGATCGACCGCCGCGAACAGCGCCGCGCGCCGATCGGGGCCGATCTCGGCGTCGTAGAACCGCTCCGGGTTCCATTCGATGAGCACATTGCCGATGTCGAACACCACCGCATCGACCGTCATCCCCGCCCCCCGCTCCGCGTCTCGCGCCAGAGCATGTAGAGCCCGGCGCCGCAGATCAGCGCGATCCCGGCCCAGGCCGTCAGGTCCGGCCATTGGCCGAAGACGGTGACGCCCCAGAAGATGGCGAGCGGCATGGCGGCATATTCGAAGGGCGCGACCAGCGCCGCCTCGCACATCCGGTAGGCCTGGCTGACCATCAGCCCGCCGATGGCGACCGAAAGCCCGGTGGCGAGGAAGACCGGCCAGTCCTGCAAGGGCGGCCAGACCCATTCGCGGAAGAGGAAGGCGAGCGAGGGGTCGGACGATCCCGCCAGATGCCCGTCGCCCACCACCAGCCCCATCGTCCCGCTGACCAGGATGAAGCCGCATTGCACATAGAAGTTCAGCGTGGCCGCGCTTTCCGTCGCGCGCATCCGGCGCGTCATCATATGGGTCGAGGCGTAGGAGAAGGCCGACAGGAACACCAGCACCGCCGCCGGCTGCAAGGCCCCCGCCCCGGGGCGCATCATCACGATGACGCCGACGAGGCCGACGATCACCGCCGCCCAGCGGCGCGGCCCGACCGACTCGCCCAGGACCACGACCGACAGCAGCGTCACCACCAGCGGGCTCACGAAGGCGATGGCCACCGCATCGGCCAAGGGCAGCGCGGCGAGGCCGAGGAAATAGGTGATGTTCGAGATCATCACCAGGCTCACCCGCAGCAGATGCCCGCGCGGCCGCCGGGTGCGCATCTGCCGGAAGCCGCCGGTCAGCCCCATGAAGGCCAGCAGGAACAGCAGCGAGATCGAGGAGCGCGTCAGGATCACCTGATGCAGCGCATAGCCGCCCGACAGTGCCTTGATCGCCACATCGTTGATCGACAGCGTGGAGGCCCCGCCGATGGCGGCGAGAAGCCCGAGCGTCGTGGTGCGGCTGCTGGTCATCGCGGTCATGCCCCGGATCTAGCGCGCCATCCCGCGCCGATCTGTCCCGCCCGCGACATTCCGCACCGCCAACAGGCGGCGGCAGGCCCGGTTTCCCGCCACCGGCCGCATCGCGGATACCGACGGATCAGACGGCGCCGCCCGATTGCC
>JBDHSR010000516.1:0-2517 GCA_039808305.1 Gemmobacter sp.
GCGATGTCCAGCGCGGTCTTGGCATGGTGGTGGCCGACCAGCGCCTCGTCCATCGCGTCGTTGATCCGGTCCACCTGCCGCGGGTCGCGGCCCAGCAGATGCGGCGCGATCTCCTCGATCCCGGCGCGGGCGCCACGGGCGTGCGACGCGATGTAGGTCGATCCGAACGGCGTGCTTTCGCCCCAGCCCTCGATGCCGGTATCGGTCTCGATCCGCACGATGGCGGCCTCGAAGCCACGGTATTCGCGGCCGCCGGACAGCAGGTAGACGCCGCCGGAATAGGGCAGTTCGACTTGGTAAAGCTCGATAGTCCTAATTTTCATTCTTCCACCTGTGGAGGGATCAGCACCAGCTTGCCGGTATGTTTCTTCGACAAGAAATCACGCTGCGCCTGGGCGATCTCGGCCAGCGGATAGGTCTTGGCCACCACCGGGCGGATCTCACCCGCTTCGATGTAGCGGACCAGGTTGGCGAAGACCTCGTCCTCCTGGAAGGTGCAGCCGTAAAGCGTCAGGTCCTTCAGGTAGAGCGTGCGCAGGTCCAGTTCGCAGATCGGACCGGCGATGGCCCCGGCGCAGGCATAGCGCCCGCCCCTCCGCAGCACCTCCAGAAGCGCGGGGAAGCCGGGGCCGCCCACCATGTCGATCACCACATCCACCGAATTGCGGCCGAGCACCGCGACCGGATCGGCATCGCGGTCGAGCGTGCGGTCGGCGCCGAGCGCCTTCACCTCCGCCGCCTTCGAGCCGGCGCAGATGGCGATGACCTCGGCCCCACGGCGCTTTGCCAACTGCACGGCGGCCGAACCGACGCCGCCCGAGGCGCCGGTGACCAGCACCCGCTCCGCCCCGACCCTTGCGCGGTGCAGCATGTTTTCCGCGGTCGAATAGGCGCAGGGAATTGAGGCCAGTTCCGCATCGGTCCAGTCGCAGGTCACCGCATAGCTTTCACGCGACGGCGCCACGGCGAATTGGGCGAAGCCGCCATCGATCTCGCTGCCGAAAGTCCAGCATTCGTGGGGGCGATAATCGACATAGCTGCGCAGCATGTTGCGCACCAGCACCCGCTCGCCGATCCTTGCCGGATCCACGCCTTCGCCGACGGCGACGACATGCCCGCAGGCATCGGCGCCCTGAATGCGCGGGAAGTGCAACGGCACGCCGGACCACGAGGCATCTTCCTGATCTATCTGCGCGCCATCGGCGGCTTCGGTCGCCACTTCCACCTTCCTGGAATACCAGCCGATGCGGGTGTTGATGTCGGTGTTGTTGACCGCCGAGGCGGCGACCCGGATCAGCACCTCGCCCGCCTTCGGCTGCGGCACCGGCACGTCGCTGCGATAGTGCAGCGTTTCCGGCCCGCCATGTCCGGTCAGCAGCACGGCGGTCATCGTCTTGGGTATCATCGGCTTCTCGATCCTGTCTGGAGACCCGGACAGATGAGGCAGCAGGGGCGCTCCGATCAAGCGAGGAAGATGCCGGGCAGAGTTGAGTTCAGCTCAACTCGCCCTGCGACAGCAGCCAGTCGCGGAACACCACCGCCTCGGGGCTGAGCGGGCGGCGGTCGCTCCATGTCACATGGATGGCGAAGGGGTCGGCGATCTCGGCCGAGGTGACCTGCCGCAGCTCGCCCCGGGCAATCAGCGGCCCGACCGAGCTGGTCCAGCCGAGCGCCACGCCCTGCCCGTCGCGGGCAGCCTGCAGCGCGATGACATAGCTGTTGAAGCGCCGCAGGTTCAGGCGCCGGAACGGGGTGCCGCTGGCCCGCATGAAATCCGCCCATGTCATCCAGGGCCAGTCCGCGCCCTCCACCGACATCAGCGGCGCCTCGGCCAGATCGGCCAGCGTGGCGATGGGGTTGGCGTCCAGGAAGGCCGGGCTTGCCACCGCCAGCACCCTTTCGTCCTGGATCCTCATCGCCTGCTCGCCCGGCCAGTTGCCGTCGCCATAGCGCAGGCGCAGGTCGATGTCGGGCCGCCCGGCATCGAGCCGCCGCTCGGAAATGACGTGTTCGACCACGATGTCCTGATGCGCCATCCAGAACGATCCCAGCCGCGGCATCAGCCAAAGCTGCATTGTGGCCATGGTCGACAGGATCGAGACATGGGCCCGGTTGCCCGATTCGCGCACCTGTTGCAGGGTGCTGGCGATCCGGCCGAAGCTGTCGGACAGGCTGGCCGCCACCGCCGCGCCCTCGGCGGTCAGCGAGACGCCGGTGGAATGGCGGCGGATCAGGTTGCGGCCGAGGTCGGCCTCCAGCGCGCGGATCTGCTTGGACACCGCGCCGGGGGTGACGTTCAGTTCCTCGGCGGCGCGCGTCACGCTGAGGCGGCGCGAGACCGCCTCGAACGCAGCCAGCGCGCTGAGCGAGGGAAGGTTGTAATGCCGCTTGACCATGGGGGCATCCTAAGGCCGGAGGCAATTCGGTAAAAGGACCGCGTGACATGCGACAGGAACATCCGGCCAAACCGGCCGCAAGCCGCCTTGCACCGGATTTCGCCAACACTGCCAACCGGGG
>JBDHSR010000517.1:0-2512 GCA_039808305.1 Gemmobacter sp.
CGCGGCCGAAGGACTGGATGCGGCCCTCCAGCGTGATCTCGCAATCGGGGGCCAGCGGCAGGTGGCGGCGGATGGCCGCGACCAGCCGGGCGATGTCGGGGCCGGACAGGGCGGTGGGCGTGCCGCCGCCCAGATAGACGGCCTGCAGGGGCGGGCCGTCATGGGCGGGAGTGCGGGCAAACGCCGCAAGCTGGGCGATGACCGCATCGACATAGGGTTCGCCCGCCCCGTCGCGCCACGGGTTCTGGTAGAAGCCGCAGAACAGGCAGTGATTCTCGCAAAACGGCACATGCACATAGGCCACGCCCCGGCCCTCGCGCGGGCGGGCGTGGATATCGGCCCACAGGCCCGGCACGTCGGCCTCGGCCACCGGACGCATGCCGACGAACGGGTGGACGGCACGCTTGCCCGGGAAGGCATCGGCCAGCGGATCGGGCCCCTCGGTGGCGAACAGGCTGTCCAGCGTGGGCGCCTCGGTCGCGCCGGGCGGCGGCGGCATCGGCCCGGGGCGGGACCGGACGGCGGGGTGGGTGATGATCGGCATGGCCTTCCCTCCCGCCCCGGGGGGCGGCGCGTCTTGCGGGATGACCTGGCGACTGGCTGGGTGCGCCCTTTCAGCATGGCGCGGGCCGGGCGGTCTTGACTTTCGTCAAGCCGGCCCGTGCGGCGCGATGCCGCAAGCCGGCGGCGGCGCGATCCGCCGGCCTTACAATGGCGCATGGCCCCGGCTAGGATGGCGCGGGATGAGACCAGGGAGGTTCCCATGCAACTCCATGTTCCCGACATGAACTGCGGCGGCTGCGCGCGGGCGGTCACGGCGGCGATCCGCGAACTCGATGCCGGCGCCACGGTCGAGGCCGATCCGCCCAGCCGGATGGTCGCGGTGCAGACCTCGGCCCCGCTCGCCGCGATTCGGAAGGTGCTGGCCGAGGCGGGCTTTCCGGCGTCGGAGAAATAGGAGGCGGCCGGCGCCCGGCCCGCATCCATTCCTTTCAACGCATTGGACCGCATGACCCCTTTCCCTCGCTGCCGTTCAGGGGTGGCGAGGGCCTGTCGGGCCTGTGCCCGCGAAGGGGCCGGCGGCGGGCGCCGACAGCGAAACGACATGGCGGGCAGGCCCCGTCACGGGCGTTGACAATCGCTCACGGCGGCGGCACCGTGCCCTTCATGCGACATTTCGAAGCGCCATCCGACAGGGTGCCCCCGATGCAGACACACCGACGCACCACGCTGCGACAGGCCATGCGGCCGGCGGGCGCGGCGTCGTCGATGCGGGCGGAATGACGGCCATGTCCTGGCCGAGCGCGATCAGGCGCTGGATTTGCCGCAGCCTTGGCTTCAACCGGGTTTCCGGCACCCAAAGCCGGCAGGACGGATTTACGACGAAGGCACCAAACGACACCGGAACAAGCAACCAGCCGGGCATGATACCGGCCCAGGGTTCTCCAGCGGAAAGAGGGACGAGAATGGCCGAAAGAACGACACTTCGTGGTCTGACCGAGATCTTCACCTACCTGCGCAAGAACGAGACGCCGATCTATGTGATCACGCCGACGCCGTTCAGCCTGCTCGGCCTCGACCAATGGGTCGGCTCGCTGGAATACGTCAATTACTTCGACATCTTCGAGGGCGCGCATCCGCGCGTCTTCGTGCCGACCCGACCCGGCCCGCAGGACTTCAACTCGATGGAGGACGTGGCCAACTATCTGGTCGAGCATCCCGAATTCGTCGCCCGCGTCCGCCGCCGGCCGCGCGGCAAGGCGATCTTCCTGATGTTCGACGAGCATACCGAGGCCCTGGCCAAGGCGGCCGGCATCGACGTCGCCCTGCCCTCGGCCGAGTTGCGCACCAGGCTGGATTCCAAGATCGAGACCACCCGGCTGGGCAACGAGGCCGGCGTGGCCAGCGCGCCGAACTGCTTCTCGGAGGCCGAGACCTACGAGGAGCTGATGGAAGCGGCCGAGGCGGCCGGCCTCGGCTCCGACCTGGTGGTGCAGACGCCCTATGGCGACAGCGGCCGCACCACCTTCTTCATCAAGTCCGAGGAGGACTGGGAGAAATACAAGGCCAAGATCATCGGCCAGCACCTGAAGGTGATGAAGCGCATCAACCACCTGCCCGGCACTATCGAGGGCTGCGCCACCCGCCACGGCACCCTGGTCGGCCCGGTGATGACCGACATCACCGGCTTCGAGGAGCTGACCCCCTACAAGGGCGGCTGGTGCGGCAACGACGTGTCCACCACCATCCTGCCGGACGGCGTGCCGGAAAAGGTGCGCGAGATGGCGCGCAAGTTCGGCGACCGCCTCTATGCCGAGGGCTACAAGGGCGTGTTCTGCGTCGACTTCCTGCTGGATACCGACACCAACGAGGTCTATCTGGGCGAGTTGAACCCGCGCGTCTCGGGCGCCACGCCGCCGACCAATCTGGTGACGACCACCTATGGCGGCTGCCCGCTGTTCCTGTTCCACCTGCTGGAATTCATGGACGTGGATTACGAGATCGACATCGA
>JBDHSR010000518.1:0-2505 GCA_039808305.1 Gemmobacter sp.
CGCCCGGGACAGCCGCGCCCCGGGCTTGGCCGGGCGGCCCTCCGTCGGGGCGGGCGGCTTGCCGCGTGGCTTGGGGTCCGTCTCGGCATCGTGGGCGGAGCGGGAGACCGGGCGCTCCGGCCGGCCCGCCGTCGCCTTGCGGGGCTTGCCGGTCTCCACCGCATCGAGATAGCGCTCGGCGCTGCGGGCGAGCTTCGCGCCCGGCGCGCCGGCGCGCGGCGCCCGAATCTTGGCAGGCTTGGATGCAGGCGCTTCGGCACCCTCCGCCCCTTCGTCGGGGTCGAAGCCCAATTGGTCGCGCAGGATGCGCGGCTTCACCTCGGCCACCTCGCCCGGTTGCAGCTCGTTGAGCCGGAACGGGCCGTAGGAGATGCGGATCAGCCGGTTCACCGTCAGCCCGATCGCCGCCATGGCGCGGCGCACCTCGCGGTTGCGGCCCTCGCGCAGGCCGACGGTCAGCCAGGCGTTCGAGCCCTGCACCCGGTCGAGCGTGACCTGCATCGGCTGGAACTTTTCGCCCTCGACCACGATCCCCTGGCGCAGCGGCTCCAGATCGCCGTCCTCGGGGTTGCCATGGACGCGGACGCGGTATTTGCGCAGCCAGCCGGTCGAGGGCAGCTCCAGCCGCCGCTTCAGCCCGCCATCGTTGGTCAGCAGCAAGAGCCCCTCGGAATTGAGGTCGAGCCGGCCCACCGACATCACGCGCGGCATGTCCTCGGGCAGGGCGTCGAACACCGTCTCGCGCCCCTTCTCGTCGGCGGCGGAGGTCACCAGCCCCTCGGGCTTGTAATAGAGCCAGAGCCGGGCCGGCTCCTTCGCGGCGAGCGGCCGGCCATTGACCGTGATGCGGTCCTGCGCGGTGACGTTGAGCGCGGGCGAGTCGATGACGCGGCCGTTCACCTTCACCTCGCCGGCCTCGATCATCCGCTCCGCCTCGCGCCGGGAGGCGACGCCCGCCCGCGACAGCACCTTGGCGATACGCTCGCCCGCGGGCTTGTCCGCCGGTTTCGCGGGAGATTTCGGCTTCGCTTGTTCTGGCATGGGTTTCCCGGCATGAAGAGGGGGATCGGGGCGGAGACGCCGGGGGCTTCCCGCCCCCGGACCCCCGGGAGTATTTCGGCAAGAAGCAAGACTAGGGCTTCGGGGGCGAAAGGGCAACGGTGAGCGGATTCCGGTCGTTCATGGATCTGGCGCTGGCGGAGGCGCGGGCGGCGGCGGCGCGGGGCGAGGTGCCGGTGGGGGCGGTGGTGGTGGCGCCCTCCGGCGCGGTGCTGGCGCGGGCCGGCAACCGGACGCGGGAATTGCGCGACCCGACCGCCCATGCCGAGATGCTGGCGATCCGCGCCGCCTGCGCCGCGCTGGGGCAGGAGCGGCTGACGGGGTGCGATCTCTATGTGACGCTGGAGCCCTGCGCGATGTGCGCGGCGGCGGTCGCGGCGGCGCGGATCGGGCGGCTTTACTATGGCGCGGCGGATCCGAAATCGGGGGGGGTCGCGGCGGGGGCGCGGGTGTTCTGCCATCCGCAATGCCATCATGTGCCGGAGGTCTATGACGGGCTGGCCGAGGCCGAGGCGGCGGCGCTGCTGCGGGCGTTCTTCGCCGGGCGGCGCTGAGGCCGCCCGGTCCGGGGCCATGGGCGCGCGGGGGCTTTGCCCTGCGCGGTCAGAAGGCGATCGGCTCCATCACCTCGGGCTCGATCACCCGGACCTCCGGCGGCAGGCCCGCGCGCAGCGCCGAGGCGTCCTGCGCGAGCAGCGGGAAGGTGCGGTAATGGCAGGGGATCACCGTCGAGAAGTCGAAATACTTCCGCGCGGCGAAGGCGGCGCGGTGCATGTCCATGGTGAAATGGCCGCCGGCCGAGAGGATGCCGATGTCGGGCTTGTGGTATTCGGCCATCCAGCCCATGTCGGCCATGATGTCGGTATCGCCGGAGACATAGATGGTATGGCCCTCGCCCGCGATCATGTAGCCGGCCTCGGATCCGGCATAGACCGGGCCCTGCTGGCCTTGCAGCGACGAGGAATGCACCGCGTTCACCATGGTCACCTTCGCCCCGCCCAGGTCGACGGTGCCGCCCTTGTTGAAGCCGATGCCCCGCACCTCCGCATCCTCCTGCCAGAAGCTGATGAGGTCGTAGATCCCGACGATCGGCACGCCCAGCTCCTTCGCGATGGCGAGCGCGCTGCCGGTATGGTCGCCATGGCCATGGGTCAGCAGGACATGGGTGGCGCCGGCCAGCGCCTCGGCCCGGCGGGATTCGGGGAAGAGCGGATTGCCGTCGAGCCAGGGATCGACGAGCAGGACGGCGCCTTCGATCTCGATGCGGAAGCCGGAATGGCCGAGCCAGGTGATCTTCATGGGGGTCTCCTTGTTCTTCCTGCGGTCTTGCGGCGGGCCGGGCGCGCCTGCCCCGGTCGGGCCGCTGTCCGGCGCCTTGCGGGATGCCGGCGACCCGGTCCAGATGTAAGCCCTGCGGCGGCCTGGAGCCAGAGCGGATTGCAGGGA
>JBDHSR010000519.1:0-2503 GCA_039808305.1 Gemmobacter sp.
CCGCCCGCCGCCCCTCCAGCCGACGCAGGATCGCGCCACCAACCATCCCGCGATGACCCGCTATGTAGATTTTCCGCATCTGTCTCTGTCGCTCTCGTAAAAATCGGTTCCGGGTTCAGGATGGCGAAAATGCCGGCATGGTCCGGAGCTCAGGCGCGCCGGTAAAGACAGTCCCTGGTGAATTTCCGCTCCAGCAGGATGCCGGCGCGGACATAGCCCCGCGCCTCCAGGAAGGAGGCCACTTCGTCCGAATAGGCGTCCTCGGCCAGGATGAGGCGCGGCGCATGGCGGTCGAAGTCCAGCCCGCCCAGCACGTCCAGCTCGGCCCCCTCGACATCCAGCAGCAGAAGGTCGACCTGGCCTATGCCATGCTTGTCCAGCAGCGCGCTCATCGTGGTCGCGGGAACGAGAATATCCTGTCTCGGGCGGTTTGCGAAGCCTTCGCCGCGGCTGAGCCAGGTTTCCCGCGCCTCCCCATCCAGGGCGCTGCGGCTGGTCAGCGTCATCAATCCCACATCGGTCAGCAGCACATGCGACGGCACCGCCGTGGCGGCGACGCAGGCGGCATGTTCGACGATCGCCTTGGGGCGCGCCCTCACGCAGCGGGCATAGCTTGCCGGATTGGCCTCGATGAGAAGGCCCGTCCAGCCCCGCCTCTCCAGCAGGACCGAATTGCTTTGCGTGACCCCGTCATGGGCGCCGATCTCGATGAAGAAGCCCGGCGGCTCGTCCGCCAGCGCCTCGATCAGCCTGAGGTCGAGCTCCTCGAGGCCGTAGCTCGGCCGCGTGGCATCGCAGGGCGTGGTCGCACGGTCGTAGCGGGACCAGGCCTCCTCCAGCGGGATCATGTTGAACGGCGGTGCGCGCAGGGCGGGCGTGTCATGGTGGAAATGGCCGATTCCGGCATGGATGCCGGTATTGACCACGCAGGGCGTCGCGGTGCGCCGATGGCCCATGCCGCGTTGGGCGGTCAGGAAGGCGGTGGCGGAATCCCACGAGAAGAACGCCTTCAGCACCGACAGCACGTCGCGGCCGGGCGTCACGTCCAGCCGGGCGCGGATCGCGTCGGTCATCTCCGCCTCGATCAGGGCACAGTAGCTGTCCTCATCCAGCGCGAACAGGGCCCGGAGATCGGGCAGCAATTCCCGGATCCGGTCGCTGTGGGCCGCCCAGCCCCATCCCTGGAAGCGGGGGAAATCCGGATCCTCCGCTGGCTCCGTTCCGAAATGGTGGCCGTAGACCGAATAGATGCCGGGGTTTCCGGCGATCTCGTCCAGGCTCCGCTCGAAGGCATCGATGCCCCCCTCGAGCGGAAAGCAGTCGTCCTCGAGGACGATGACCCGGCGGTAGCGGCGGCTCATGGTCTCCAGCGCGTCGAGCATCATCTTCTCGATGCCCAGATGCGAGCGGTGCACCCGCAATTCGTGCACGCCGTAGCGGCGGGCGATGGCGGCGGTCTCGTCATTCGCCCCGGCGAATTCGCCGCGGCCCTGGGTGCCGTCGATCCAGACATGAGCGCGGTCGAGCCGGCCCTGCTGGCGCAGGCTTTCCAGCACGGATTGCAGGTGATGGGGGCGGTTGTATCCCAGCACCAGGATGCCGGTGCCGTCGGCCTGCGCCGGAGGGGTCTGCGCCGCGGGTTGCGCGGCGCCGAACCAGCGGACCGAGGTGAAGGATTTGTGCTCGTAGAAGACGGATGTGCACCATTCGTAGGGATTGACCGGCCCCATCCCCCAGAAATCCAGGCGGCGGTAGCCGGCATCGCCCAGCATGTCATAGGCCTGGCGGTAGAAGTCGCGGTCGGAATTGTCGAAGACGATGAAGCCGTCGCGGCGGAAATGCCGGATCGCGGCCCAGGTGGACAGCACGCGCGCCATGCCGTCGACCACCACCATGTCGAAGCTGTTCGGCGGATGTTCCAGGATTTGCAGCCCGTAGCTGCGGAACGCGACGTTGAGCTGGCCGCTGCGGTAGCTCTGCACGGTCCTTTCCGGGTCGGTGAAGACGGGCTGGTCCGCGCTCATCCTCTCCTGGCGCGCCGAGGGGGCGGCGCCTTCCTCGACGATGAGGAATTCGGCGTGATCGGGCAGGGCGGGCCGGATCAGTGCGGCGAAGGCGGGATCATGGTCGATGCTGACGACCCGGCGCAGCCGCTCCGCCCAGTAGCGCGTCGACTGCCCGCCGCCATATTCGAAAAGCGCAAGATCGGGCGAGATCACGCGCTCCAGGAAGGCGATGGCCCCATAGGTGAACCAGGGCAACGGCTTGCCGCCGCGCACCGACAGCTTGCTGTCGGCGCTTTCCAGCCATCCCGACCGCGTCAGGTAGTCGTTCCTCAGGGCGCGCTCCATGTCCGGCAGGGTCATGCCTTCGTAATAGAGCGGCAGGGGCAGGGGGGATGACGGCATCTCTCGGCCTCCGCTGGGTCAGCCGTTTTCCAGGCTGACCGGCAGTTCGTGGCCATGTGCCTTGAGCAGGGCGTGGCGTTGCGCGGCCTTGAGGT
>JBDHSR010000520.1:0-2501 GCA_039808305.1 Gemmobacter sp.
CAGACCTTCGCCGTGACGCTGATCGGCGCGCTTTACGGCTGGCGGCTGGGCGCGGTGACCGTGCTGGCCTGGCTGGGCGCCGCCGCGATGGGCCTGCCGCTGCTGGCCAGCGGCAAGTTCGGCCTTGCCCCCTTCGCCGGCCCGACCGCCGGCTATCTGTTCGCCTTCCCGGTGGCCGCGATGCTGACCGGCTGGCTAGCGCAGCAGGGTTGGAATGGAAGCAAGCCGTGGCTGGCCGGGCTGTCGATGCTGCTGGGCAACCTGCTGTGCCTGGCCATCGGCGCGGCCTGGCTGTCGCAACTGATCGGGACCGAACCCGCCATCGCCGCCGGCGTGACCCCGTTCCTGCTGGGCGCGGTGCTGAAATCCGTCCTCGCCGCCATGGTCCTGCGCCTCATGAGCGGCGGGCTGAAGCGCCAGGCCTGACACCCATACCAGATCGCAAAAGGGGCGCCCGCACGGCGCCCCTTCTTCATTTCAGACAGCCCGGGCAAGGCCGCCGGGCTAGGCCCCCGAATCGCCTCCTCAGCGGCGCCCGCCGATCCGTCAGGCCGCCCCGGCGCGCAGGGCCTTGCGACGCTCGACGCGGGCGCGGATGCTGTCCACATCCGTCACCGGCGTCGCCGCGAACAGTTGCTGGGTATAGGGATGCTTCGGCCCGGCGAAAATCTCGTCGCGGGTGCCTTGCTCGACCGCCTCACCCTTGGACACCACCATCACATAATCGGAAATATAGCGCACCACCGACAGGTCGTGGCTGACGAACACATAGGTCAGCCCGAACTCGTCCTGCAAATCCGCCAGCAGATTCAGCACCTGCGCCTGCACCGACAGGTCCAGCGCCGCCACCGGCTCGTCCAGCACCAGCAGCGAGGGGTTCAGCATCAAGGCCCGCGCAATCGCGATCCGCTGCCGCTGCCCGCCGGAAAACATATGCGGGTAACGATTGTAATGCTCCGGCTGCAACCCGACCTTTTCCAGCATGGCCTCGGCCCGCGCCCGCCGCTCCGCCGCCGGGATGGCGGTGTTGATGACCAGCGGCTCGGTCAGCACGTCGCCGATCTTCTGGCGCGGGTTCAGGCTGCCATAGGGGTTCTGGAACACCATCTGCACCTTGGACCGCAGCGCCGGCCCGGGCTTTTGCGCGCGGATGTCGATGGGCTTGCCGTCGATCAGCAACTCGCCTGTGCTCGGCGCGTCGATCAGGGCGATGATCCGCGCCAGAGTGGACTTGCCCGAACCCGACTCGCCCACGATGGCAAGGGTCTTGCCCTTCTCCACGCGGAAATCGACGCCCTTCAGCGCCGGCACCACCTTGCCGCGCGCGAACAGGCTGCCGGGCACGGCGTAATCGCGGGTGATGGCGCGGCCTTCGACGACGGGGGCGGTCATTGCACCCCCTCCGCCTGGAAGTAATCCGCCACGGTGGGCAGGCGGTCGCCGGTGGCGTTCTCCGGCAAAGCCGAGAGCAGCGCGCGGGTATAGGGGTTCTGCGGGGATTCGAACAGCGACAGCACGTCGGCCTCCTCCATCTTGCGGCCCTTGAACTGCACCATCACCCGGTCGGCGGTCTCGGCCACCACGCCCATGTCGTGGGTGATCAGGATCAGCGCCATGCCGTAATCCTCCTGCAAGCGCATCAGCAGGTCGAGGATCTGCTTTTGAATGGTCACGTCCAGCGCCGTCGTCGGCTCGTCCGCGATCAGCAGGCGCGGATTGCTGGCAATCGCCATGGCGATCATCACCCGCTGGCATTGGCCGCCCGACATCTGGTGGGGATAGGCGCGCAGTTTCTCGGCCGGCTCCGGAATGCCCACGGAATCGAACAACTCGATGGCGCGGGCATGCGCGGCGTGGCGGCTCATGCCAAGGTTGATGCGCAGCACCTCCTCGATCTGGAAGCCGACGGTAAAGGACGGGTTCAGCGAGGCGATGGGCTCCTGAAAGATCATGGTGATCTCGCGCCCGATCAGGCGGCGGCGCTCGGCCCCCGACAGGCGCAGCATGTCGTGGCCGTCATAGATCATCGCATCGGCGGTGACGGTGGCGGTGTCGGGCAAAAGGCCCATCACCGCCAGCATCGACACCGACTTGCCCGACCCGGATTCGCCGACGATGGCCAGCACCTCGCCCTTGTCCACGGTCACATCGACGCCATCGACGGCGGTGAAGCTGCCGGTGGCGGTAGCAAAGCGCACGGTGAGGTTGCGGATTTCCAGCAGGGGCATGGCTCAGCTCCGCTTCAGCTTGGGGTCCAGCGCGTCGCGCAAGCCGTCGCCCATCAGGTTGATCGCCAGCACCGAGATCAGGATGGCGAGGCCGGGGAAGGTCACCACCCACCAGGCGCGCAGGATGAATTCGCGCGCCTCGGCCAGCATGGTGCCCCATTCCGGGCTGGGCGGCTGCGCGCCCATGCCGAGGAAGCCCAGCGCGGCGGCGTCCAGCACGGCCGAGGAAAAGGACAGCGTGGCCTGCACGATCAGCGGCGCCAGGCAGTTGGG